>JAGFJD010000565.1 GCA_024102975.1 Phaeodactylibacter sp.
CGGTTGCCGCCAGGGCGCCGCCGCCGTTCGCCATGCCCCAGTCGCAGTTGCTGAAATTGTTGTCAACAGCGGCCAACATGCCGCCCGTTTCGCTTTGGCGGCAGAGGCCGCAGCCGGCAAAACTGTAGTCCGGGTAGGCATCCATATGGGCGTTCATGCCGTCAAAGGAACTCCTGGAAACGATGCCCGAGGTATTCAGCAGCACGATGCCGGAAGCCAGGCCGGAAAAAATATTCTGCGGGTAAGAAAAGGGCGTCCTTGCTTCATCTACGTAAATGCCGGCCAGGGAGTAGCCGTTTTGCTCCGGCAGCCCCTGCGGCGCGGCGCTTTGCCCTGCAAAGGGCGGCAGCAGGCTCTCAGCGCCGTAAAATCCGTTGCCGGCGATGAAGGCGTCCACTTTGCCGGGGCCGCCCATGTATATGCCCACGAAGTTGCCGGCAAAAGTATTGCCTTCCACGGCTATATAGGGCACAGGCTCTGGGGCAGCGGCGTGCGCGTAAACGGCGTACTGGGCGTCGGCCAGGTAATTGTAAGCTTTCATGGCGAGGGCGCCGCCTTCCTCCACCTCTATGCCCCGCCACATATTGCCGCAACCCGTCAATTCACAAAGCGTCAATATCAACTCCCGCCCATTTTTGACAACGATCCTGGCGCCAGGCTGCATGAGCAATTTGCTTTGGTACAGATAATTGTCTTCGTTAGGCTGCAGAACTACAAATTATTAAAGATGCTGGAGTTTCCAGATCAAGCGCCATTTGTTCAGGGTAGAAACGATAAATTTGACGGGGAAGATAATATATATTTTGCTTTAATGCAAATGCTTTGCTATGCCCTGTCTATGAAAGCTTGTCAAATCCCGGCCGGCAGGCAGAAACAGCACATCCATATTCTGCTAAAAAGAACAGATATACTGCGCTGTAATAGGTTTTGCGCATTGCCTCCCCCCGCCCCTCAAATCCCCTAGGAGCCTGTCGGAGAAGTGTTGGTGAGGCGAGAACGAGCAAATATTGTTCTGAACGAGGCGCGATGAAGGAGCATAGTGGCGCTACGCGACTGAAAAGCAACGAAGTGCAGAAAAATATTTGCCGTTCGCAGCCCATCAAGTGCTTCTCCGACAGGCTCCTAGCGCCTCGGCCGCCGCCAAAGGTTCTGGCCGACGGAGGCCGCTGAGCAGCTTCGGCCTTCGGGCGACGAAGTCTTCCTCCGGCAGACGAAGTCGGCGCTCGCGGAAAGGGGAAGTCCACCCAAAATGCACAAAACCTATTGCCGTTGAGTATAAAATTGTTAATTTAGCAGCATAGTTACAAAAGAATTCAACAATCCAAACCACGCCGCTGTACGACCCGGCAGGTATGGTATTTATTTGTACTTAATAACAAATCATTCCTAACTCATGAAACAAAACGGCTTACTCTATCTGCTTGCCTTTCTCGGCCTGTCTACGGCCATTCAGGCGCAAAATTTCTTTTTGCGCAGCAGTACCTCGCCTTGTGATTTTGGCAATACCAACGCCTCCTGCCAGTTGACTGACCCGGACGGTGACGGCGTGTACGAGTTGTCCTACGATTTCGGCGCCGCGCCCATTGGCCGTCAGATTTTCAAGATTTATGACAATGACAACAACGCCTGGTATCCTCCGTTTGCCGACGCCTGGTTCATCCACTCGGGCGGTTCAGTAACTTTCCGGTTCAACACAGCCAGCTTCCAGGTGGAGGCAGTGGACGGGCTGTCCGCGCCCCTCTGCGCGCCGGGCGAGTTTAACGGTTTCAATCCCAACTCCGGCGCTTCCGCGATGGTGAACACAGGGGGGACGAACTGGTGCTACACCATCCCCACTGCCGGCACCTACGCCTGGAAGCCGACGGTTTGCGGCGGTTTCGACTCCTGGCAGCCCGGCAACGGGGAGCGCAGCGTCAACTCCGCCAACTGGAGCGTGACGACGACTTCCGACAACGAACAGTTCTGCGTCACCTACGACCCGGCGACCGGCCGGGTGGCCTACGCCAACCCGCCCACCGGCATCTACCTGCGCGGCAGCCAGGGCCTGCCCTGCGACTTTGGGAACACCAATCCCTCCTGCGAACTGGAGGATCCGGACGGAGACGGCGTGTACGAGCTAACCTACGACTTCGGCTCAACGCCCATCGGCCGGCAGGAATTCAAAATATACAACGCCGCTACCGATACCTGGTACCCGCTGGGGTCCAATGCCTGGTACAACCACCAGGGCGGGGAGGTGACCTTCCGTTTTGATTCCAATACCGGTGAAATAGAAGCGGTGGAAGACGGCTTTTTCCCCACCCTGTGCGCTCCGGGCCAGTACAACGGTTTCGACCCCAACGTGCCCATGACGCCCATGGGCAACGGCATCTGGTGTTACAACGTGGACGTGGCCGGCACCTATGAGTGGAAGCCCGTGGTTTGCGGCGGTTTCGACTCCTGGCAGCCGAACAACGGGGAGCGCAGCGTCAACTCCGGAAACTGGCAGTTTACCACCACGACAAACAACGAGCAGATTTGCGTGGCGTACGACATCAACACAGGCCGGGTCAGCCCGGCGGCCGTGCCGTCCAACATCCCAACCATGTCGGAATGGGGCGTGATGATCCTGGCCCTGCTGATGCTGATCTTCGGAGCGCTGGCCGTCCGCCAGCGGAAGCTTGCCCTGGCCGGCACGCAGAGCAGCACGTTCTCCTGGCGCAGCCTGCCGTTCGACAAGGCGTTTTTCCCGAAGGCGCTCCTGTTCGCCGGGCTGGCCCTGGTGTCGGTGTTTGCGGTTGCCGTGCTGTTCTTCGGCTACGAAATGACCGGCGCCGACGTGCCGGGCAGCCTGATCGCCCTGCCGTTGCTGGCGTACCTGGCGACGCTGTTGTGGGAAGAACGGGGGGAATAGGGGAAATGAAATGGAGATGTGTAGAAATACGTGGAAATGTGTGGAAATGCATGGAGATATGTAGAAATACGTAGAAATGTGTAGAAATGCATGGAGATACGTGGAGATATGGGAAAGGTAGTGGGAATGGGGTAGAAATGTGTGGAAATGCATGGAGATACGTGGAAACAACTGGCTGGTTAAAAGCCAGACAAAAAAGTGGCCGGATACTGAAAAGTTCCGGCCACTTTTTTGTTTCTTTATTACGCGCCGGATAAATCCGGCGCGTCCGGAAAACGTTGAGATGAGAAAGAAGCAACGCCGCCTGGCAGCCATCATGTTTACCGATATTGTGGGCTATTCCTCGATGATGCAGAAGAGCGAGGAGATAGCCAACCGCCTCCGGGTGCGGCACCGCGAGGTGTTCCAGCGCCTGCACGAGCGGTTTGAGGGGGAAATACTGCAATACTATGGCGACGGGACGCTCAGCATTTTTCCCAGCGCGGTGTCGGCGGTGGAATGCGGGGTGGCCCTGCAACAGGCCCTGAAGAAAGAACCCAAAGTGCCGATCCGGATCGGCATCCATACCGGAGACATCACTTTTGACGAGCAGGAAGTATACGGAGACGGGGTGAACGTGGCCGCCCGCATCGAATCCCTCTGTGTGCCGGGAGGCGTTTTCATTTCCGGGAAGGTATACGACGACATCAAGAACCACAGCCGCCTGAAGGCCCGGCCGATGGGCGGTTTCAAGCTGAAGAACATAGCGCAGGACGTCCCGGTCTTCACCATCACCAACGACGGGGTTACCGTGCCGGAATACGAGTGGCAGCCTTTTCCTGTGCAGGAAAAACCTCCGGCTAAACAACAACCGCTCCGGAAGGGCAGGAAAAGCAAATGGGTGGCGGCCATCCTGGCCCTGCTTTTCGGGATTTTCGGCGCCCACCGCTTTTACCTGGGGCAGCGGAACATCGGCATCCTGTTCCTGGCCTTTTTTTTCGTGGCCAATTTCGTATTTCCTGCCATGTCGAGGTTCCTGGGCATACCGGCTATCATAGGTTTCATCGACTTCGTCGCCTTCCTGGCCATGCCCAGGGCTACTTTCGATGAGAAGTACAACCATCCGGGGCCGGAAGAGGGGCAGGCCGCAACTCCGGCGCAGGCGGCAGAAAGCCCTCACCCGAAGCAGATACTGGCCGACCAATTCGAGCAGTACCGGGAAAAAGGCATAGCGGCGCACCGGAATTACGACTACGACAGCGCCATCGACAACCTGATCAAGGCCATCGAGGTCAAATACGACGATCCGGAGGCGCACTTCCTGCTGGCCTGCTGTTATTCGGTGAACGAAGAAACGGAAAAGGCCCTGTCCCACCTGGATGTCGCCGTAGCTTTCGGGCTGCCGAACCCCGGGCGGATCAACACGCACGACGACTTGTCCTACCTGCGCGTCCAGCCCGCCTTTGAACGGTTTAAAGAAAATGGCTTCCGGCTGGTTACCAAGGAGTTGCCTCCACCCACGACCGAGTGGATGGAAGCAGAAGAGGAGGGCGGCGCCAGCCTGCTGGAACAACTCAGCCAACTGCAGCGGCAATGGCGGGCCGGAGAGCTGACCGAGGAGGAGTACCGGCAGCGGCAGGAGGAGTTGAAGAAGCAATAGTGCAGCCGGAAAGAAGTCCCGGGACAGTTATTCCACCGCTGGGAGCAACAGGCCGTTAATGGTTAATTGACCCGTTATTTACTTAGTGCCGAAAGCACTATACAACACCGGGTTCAGGGGCGTATCGATCACCTGCCCGATTTCCGCCCCCGGGCACCAGGTTTCCCAATCTGCCTGTTGGTTGTTGTTTTCCGGCGCCTTCAGGCGCATGTCCTTATCCATGTAGATCATGGTCATCACCTGCCGCATCTGGCTGGTCGTATTGGGGCCGGCGCGGTGGAAGAGCCAGCCGGAGTGGAAGCTTGCCTCGCCCGGTTCGAACGGTTCGGCGACATGGCGGAAGCCTGCTTCGCGGAGCAGGGCTTCTATCTGCTTTTCGCTTTCATCGCTGATTTTCAGGTTGCGGCCATTGTTCAGGCGGTGGCTTTGGGCGCTGAACTCCAACGGCCCCATGGCCAGGGGCGTCTCCTGGAGGGGTATCCAAACGGTGATGGCATTGTCGTTGGAGAGCGGCCAGTAGTACTGGTCGGCATGCCAGGGGGTGAAGCCGCCGCCCGGTTCTTTGAACAGGGCCTGGTCGTGGTAAAGGCGCACGCCCTGTACGCCCATGAGCTCGGCGGCAAGGCGCGCCAGGCGCGGGCTGAACACCAGGCGTTTGATTGCCTCGCTTTCCCGCCAGAGGTTCATCACCTGGAGGAAAGCCTTGCTGTAGGTGTCGCGTTCTTCCAGGGGCAGGTGCATGGTGTTGAGTTCCCGGACCTTGTCGTAGATCACATGGGCGTAGTGCCGGAGGGTTTCCGGCGGCAGCACCTGTTTGAGTTTGATGTAGCCGTTTTCCCGGTAAAAGGCGATCTGTTCCGGCGCCAGCGGGTAGGGTTTTTCCAGGATATCCAGGTTGGCGGGCGGTTTTTCCATAGGCATTTTTGTTCCAAATATATCAAAAGGCTTAACTCCTACGGCAACAAACATATCGGTTATTTACCCGTTCAAAAGGCAAAAAACCGATTATGGATAACCAGCAGCAAAAAGCATTGATATTAGTTGACATTCAGAAAGATTTTGTGCCCGGCGGCGCCCTGCCTGCGGAAGGCGGGCGGGAAGTCGTGCCGGTGGCCAACCGCCTGATGGAAACCTTTGATCTGGTGGTGGCTACTCAGGACTGGCACCCGGCGGATCACCTCAGCTTTGCATCCAGCCACGAGGGAAAGGAGGCCGGCGATAAGATCGAGCTGGAAGGGCTGGAACAAATCCTCTGGCCCGACCACTGCGTGCAGGGTAGCGAAGGCGCTAAATTCGTCGATGGATTGCGCATGGGCCCCATAAAGAAAGTATTCAAAAAAGGCGTTGACCAGGAAATCGACAGTTACAGCGGTTTTTATGACAATAGGCACCGCCGGGCGACCGGGCTGAGCGATTATCTTCGGGAAAGAGAGGTGGAAGAAGTCTATATCGCCGGGCTGGCCACCGATGTGTGCGTGAAGTATACCGCTCTGGATGCTATAAAAGAGGGGTTCAAAACTTACGTCGTCATCGACGGCTGCCGCGGGGTGAACCTGGAAGCCGGTGACGTTGACAAAGCCATCAGGGAGATGAAGGATGCCGGCGCCAGGATCGTGCGGGCGGAGGAGGCTGAGGTTGAGGTTGAGGTTGAGGTTGAGGCTGAGAACCTTGATGGCCGGCATCCTCGGGCAAGCCAGGCTTGAAGCCTGCTTGCCCGAAGTGGCATTGCGGCTACCAGCTCTGATCCTCCGCCTCAACCTCAACCTCAACCTCAACCTTAACCTCAGCCTCAACCTCAACCTCAACCTCAACCTTAGTTTGACTTTACTACTTTTGAAAACATCTGATTTTTGTTGTAGTAGTGAAAGCAGTTACAGCCAAAATGTAATTGGCTCAAAATAAGCGATTTATGAAATCAAAAATTTATCGCTGTAGTAGTGGGCCAATTTTTTTCTAATTATCGATATCGTATCTTAATCTATGATATTGATAATTAGATTGACATTAGACTGTACGCCGCATAAATACCCGAACAATGCTTATATAAAAGTAGTAAAGTCAAACTAAGATAGAGCCTATGATAACGAGAATGGATATTTTCAGGCAAACACCAATGATGATCATGAGGGTCCCTAAGCCCAATAAGATCATTGATACTATCAGCATGAAGGCACAGAAATTAAAACCTCCATTGGTAGGGGGGCGTACCGTGTTAATGTTGGCCGTAGCCTCCGACGCAGGGCACCCCTCCGGAACAGTAATTCTCACTGTAGCGGTGAAGGGCCCCGTACTGGTGTAGGTGTGTGATGTAGTAGGCCCCGGGGTATGATCGCTTGTTCCATCTCCGAAATCCCAGTGGTATTTATTTTGCTGCCCGTCCGGGACGATGGCGTTTGAGTTATTTACTCCAGCCTGGAAATTCACAGTTAAGGGTGCGCTACCGGTAGCCGGAGTGGCCGTGAGGCCCGTCAGGCTGGGGCAGACGGGAGGTGAAGTGATAACTACCGTAGTTGCAGCGACGACGGCCTGGCACCCAGGAGGAACATTGACCGTAACGGTAACGGTAAACGTTCCTGCCGTAGAGTAGGTATGGGAAGTGTTCGGGTTTTGTGTATGATCGCTTGTTCCATCTCCGAAATCCCAGTGGTATCGATTTCCTTGCCCATCCGGAACAATGGCGCCTGGGGTGGTTATTCCAGCCTGGAAGTTTACAGTTAAGGGGGCGTTACTGGTAGCCGGAGTGGCCGTGAGGCCGGTCAAAACCGGACAATTACAGGTCGGCACAACTAATGGCAGGGTACTAACAGGGAAGCAGTTAGAAGGAACGCCAGGGATAATGGCAAGCACAGAAATGGAGTAACTGCCTGGTTGACTTAAATCAACGGGGATCAATGGAGGCGCCGAGGCGCCAGTTTTAGCCCACCCACTCACTGTGTCCGTATTTGGAGAGGAGGTTGTTTTCTGAAACTGCCCGGTAGGGCCGTTGAGGGTCCAAACGAAAATAGTAGGCGGCACGGCGGTGCACTCCTTCGGCCAGGTTAAAGAAGCGGCAAAAGAAGCAGTAGGGTTTCTTTCCGCGCATTGGCTGACCTGTGGCGGAGCCAACGTCAAATTAGGGCAACAAGATTCAAAAATTTCATCTCCTGTAAATTCAAGGCCAAGTATTCCTTCCGAACGATCACCATAAATAAAAACACAGGGTTCCTTAACCAGGTTACCCGGAGGGCCGCCGAATTCGAATGCAGGAGGCGCAACGCTGGAATGTGGTTGGCGGTCGATTTCAATAGTCCAAATTCCCATTCCGTTAGGGATATTCACAGGAACGGGGTAAGCCCCTGGCCCGGTAGGGTTTATTACAGCAACTATATTGCCGGCCGGATCTTTAATCGTGAATGTATAATCGTTTCCCGGCCCTCCCGAGACCTGGTGAAGAAGTGAAATTTGGCTAATACTGAAACCTGTAGCCTGTGGCCCAAACCCTTCGTCAGGGCTGGTCGGGGGCGGCCCCGGCCAGCCAGGCCCTGCCCAGTTGGCGGCATCAATATCAGCTTGCTTTGCCAATTCACACCATACCCGTATTGGTGTAACCGGCCCTGCATTTGGCCATTGAGGCCCAGTTCCTCCGGAAGCGGGATGGGTGATTGTTGGAACAACTCCCGGATAGCCAGCAAAGGAAGCGGGAATAGGGCTTGCTGGCGGATTTGGAGCTATCGGAGCATCTGTCCAATGTGCCCATACTCTTATATTAATTGGCATAGAGGCGTGTGTTTAAATATTTTTATCAGGGCCTGGTTCTGAGCTGGGCTTATTTATCAGCAAGTGATACCTAATCTCTCTGTGGAGGGTAGCCATGGAGCGGGTAAATCGTTTTTTAGCCCGGGCCATTCCCCAAAGTTTGCCTGCACTTGCAGCAGTGAAAAGAAGCAAAAGTGCCATCCAGGTATTGAAATCTATATCAGTAAATACCAATATTAGCAGGTAAATACCCATTGCTATAGCCGTCATATTGGCTCCTTCCCGGCAGCCACATGCTGCCCCGAGCCGCAACAAATGTTTCCGCCAGTGCTCCTGGGCTTGCAGGGGTAACGGCTCCAGTTTAGGAACAGGTTGGCCAAAAATCGTCCAGTCCGAATATTCAATAGGTATTTCTTCCAGAGGAATTGGAGTATCAAAAGCATATTGGCTCATAATTAATACTTTTAGAAGTAAGTGACATGCCTGGCCGCCCTAATAACCATCTCCTGCCAAATGTTTAGCTTCGTATCCGTCCTCCTGATTGTAGGGCTAGATCGGGGAGGCGCAAACATCAAATTATTAAATTATTAATGGACGACACATGCAGCAAGTTGCATTTATGGCCAAGCTCATGTGCCAGAGTAGCCAATAGAGGGTTTCTAGCTTTTGAAAAAACCGGTGTTCCAGGCGATAATCCTCCACCTGCTGAAGCAGAAGTAATGGCGACAACGACATAATCAGTAAATGGCCCCAACGCACAACCCGCCAGAAGGCCGCTATCCACACTGCGGACGATCAAAACCGTCACCGGCGCTCCATAGTTGAGAATCCGCCGCCCCAACCCGAATTGACAATGCTGGAGTATCAGTGTACCTCGTTCAGAACCCTCCGTCCCGAGGTCTTCGAGGAAACCGGGGCCGTCGCAACGTACATCCAGAGCTGATGATGAACCTGTTCCGGGTAAAACCTGGACCCAGCTTTCATCAGCCGTTCGAGGTTCTCTGCGAAAGTTATTGTGATACTGGACCGGGGTTGAATTCAGGATTTGGATATTGGCTTCGCGGTGAAAAATTTTTATGGTTTCATTGATCATGTCCACTACAGCAGATATGCCGATCAGGGGTTGTCCCTGCTCATTGCGCATGATCAATGTACATATGCGGAGTTTCTTTTGAGGCCGAATGCCTGCCAGATAGGCTGCAGCATCCAGAATACCGCTAAACAGAGTGAAAATTATGTTTACTAACACGGTTGCGGCCAGGTTCCACACCCATTTCAAGAAACGCCCGATTAGAGGGATAGAAAATATTAATTCAACGATGGTGAGGAGCCAAATCAGAATGGGATTTATGATAAATTCAATTGTATCGATAATAGCTCCGACGATAGTAGTAACAGCTTCCCATGCCAGGCATATACCGGTGGAAATCCATACCCACCCCACACATACAAGTTTTGATATGAAAGTATATCCAATACATACCAACGTAAGGAGTTTGCATCCCCATGAGCAAGGCCACCATGTGCAGCATTTGGCATCCCAATCCGCACAGGAGACGTACCCCTGCTCTTCCCATACAGTACATTCGTTAGTGCGTTCCTTAGCATATTCAAGGCAATTGGCCATTATGTTAAATTTAGCTGTGTCAAGAAGGTCATGAGCCTTATAGGGATTCAATTTGTTCCTTTTGTAGAAATACAGCTAAGGACTTATGTTGCATTTATAGGAACTTATGTTACGTTTGGTACAGGGAGAATTCCAATGTATTCAAGTGAAACCCTAATTTTTATACCTCATGAACACCAACAACACCCAACAATTACTACAGCTCAACGACGAAGCCCTCCGCCACTACCAATCCGGCAACCTGGAGCAGGCCCTGGCCCTCGCCCGGCAAGCCTGTGCTTTAGCCGAAGAAATAACCCGTGCTCACAACCAGGGCGAAAACGCCGCCCTCCTGCTCGCCAAGGCCCGGCACAACCTGGGCCAGTACCTGGCTTCCGCCGGGCAGTACGAGGAAGCCGTGGTGCAATATGAAGAAGCCCTGTCCATCTCCCGGACGTTGGCGGACAAGCCAGAATCCGGCCTGGCGCTCACCCTGGCGCAGGCCGGCGACCTGTACCGGCTGCGTGGGGATTACCTACAGGCAGAAAAGCTCCTTGCCGAAGCCGTTGAAGTGTCCCGAAAGGGGCAGGGCGAAGGCCATCCCGATTTTGCCCTGGCGCTGAACAACCTGGGCGTGTTGCATCATGTAAAAGGAGATTTTGAAAAGGCGAAAGAGAACTACCAGCGAGCCGCTCAAGTATGGGGCGAAGCCGGCCCGGCCCACCATGAAGACTACACCACCAGCCTGCTCAACCTATCCGGCGCCTCCGAACGGCTGGGCGATTTCCAGGCAGCACGCCAATTCGGACAACAAGCCCTTGAAGCCAGCCGCCAGTTGCCGGAGGGCAACTCCCTGCGCCAGTCCGCCCTGCTCGGCCTGGCGACCCTGCACCAGACGCTGGGCGAATACCCGGAGGCGGAAGAATACTACCAGCAAGCCCTGCCCATAATGAAAAAACGGCTTGGAGCGCAGCACCCGGAATATGCGCGGTACCTGCACAACCTGGGATTTATGTACGCCGACTGGGGCCGGCTGCCCGAGGCCGAGCGCATGCTTACGGAAGCAAAAAAGATCAGGGCGGAGGCACTCGGCGAGAACCACCCTGACTACGCTTCCAGCCTGGTGGAAACCGGCCGACTGCTCTTTCGCATCAACGACCTCGACAGCGCCGAAGAGCACTTCCGGCGGGCAGCCGGCATCTACGAGCAGGCCTACGGAGAAAAGCACCCTTACTTCGCCGCCTGCCTTGACGAGCTGGGCCAGGTATTTGAATCGCGCCGGCAGTGGGAAAAAGCAGAAGCGTACTACCGGCGCGCCCAGGAGCTGTTTCGGCAGATATACGGGGAAAAGCACCGCGACTACGCCAAGGTGCTCAACCACCTTGGGCTTTTGTACTGGCAATGGGAAAAGCCTGAACAGGCCCGCCCCTGCCTGGAGCAGGCATTGCAACTCAGAGAGGAGATCTACGGGAGGGACGCAGAAAACTACGCCGTCAGCCTCAATAACCTGGCGGTATTCCTTGGAGGCTACGGGGAAGCCAGCCATGCGGAGCAATACCTCCGGAAAGCCATTGCCGTTTGGCGAAAGCGGCTCGGCGACAACCACTCCAACCTGTCGAGGGCGCTGGGCAACCTGGCCATCCACTACCTGGAAAAGGCCGGCCGGCCTGAAGACGCCAGGCCTCTGCTCCTGGAAGCGCTGCGGATCGACGAGCGCCTTTTGCAGCAAGCCTTTTCCTTCAGTTCCCAGCAACAGGCCCTTAATGTACTCGAAGCCTTGTCCGCCAACTTTGACGTGTTCCTTTCCGCCTTTCGCCATTACTTTCGGCAAAACGCAGAAATGGTGGAAGCAGCCTTCCAACTGGTGCTGCAGCGCAAGCAGGTGCTTCAGGATTACATGGCCCGCCAGCGCCAATATACCTACGGCGGCCGTTCCCCCGAATTCCAGTCTAAAGTACAAGACCTGAATGAATTGCGCCGGCAAGCCAGCGGCCTGGCCCTCAGCGGCGGCGCCGATCCAGCCCAGCTTGCCGTACTGCGGAAGCAGGCCAGCGAGTTGGAAGCCGCACTGGCCAGGCTCATGCCGGAACTGGCCGCTCAGCAACAACAAATGGCGGCCACCGTTGCCAGAGTGGCCGCCGCCCTGCCCGAAGGGGCTGTCCTGGTGGAGTTTGTATACTTTATGGATGCATTTCTGCTGGAGCAAGTAGAAAAACAAAAGCAGCCCGTGGAGGACCTTGCCGCCTACCTCGCCTTTACCCTGGATGCTGGGGGTGCCCTACAGGCCTTCGAGCTGGGCAGCGCTATAACCCTGGACAATGACATCGAACAACTGCGGCAGGCCGTTGCAGGGCCCAGCAGCCGCGGAATAGAAGCCCTCACTCCGGAAGAAAGCCTCCCAACCGAAGCCTTTCACCGGTTGGAGCCCATCTGGCAATCCCTGCCGGAAGGCAGCCGCCTCATCCTGTCGCCTGACCAGGGCCTCACGCTATTTCCATTCGAGATGGCTCCCTATGGCCAAAGCGCCCTTATCGATCATTTCACCATCAGTTACATCGATACCGGCAGGAGCCTGCTGCGCCCAGGCCGGGCAAAAGATATAGAACTCGGCCCCCCACTGATCCTGGCGGATCCCGATTACGGCCCTTATCCGGATACGTCCCCAGAACCCTCCGAAGAGCATTCCACGGCCGCCAGGCGGGAAGTACTGCGTTCCCAGGGCTACTTCTGCCCCCTGCCCGGCGCCCGGCAGGAAGCCTTAGCCATTGGCAGGCTATTGGGCGTAGCGCCCATCCTTGGGCAGGAAGCTAACGAAAGACACCTCCTGCAATGCCGGTCTCCTCGCATCCTCCACCTGGCCACCCACGGGTTCTTCGTTCCCTCTACTCCGCCAAATGCGGAACCTTCCGTCTCGGCCATTTTCAACCGCCTGCCTCCGGATAACCCGCTGCTGCGTTCCGGCCTGGCATTCGCCGGCGCCAACTGCTGGCTGAGCGGAGCCGGCAGTTCGCCAACCGGCCAGGACGGCATCCTTACCGCTGAGGAAGTCGCCACCCTACACCTGCACGGCACCGAGCTCGTG
This sequence comes from Phaeodactylibacter sp., assembly GCA_024102975.1. Taxonomy (GTDB): domain Bacteria; phylum Bacteroidota; class Bacteroidia; order Chitinophagales; family Saprospiraceae; genus JACJXW01. The sequence continues at coordinate 12,956 of JAGFJD010000565.1, forward strand.
GTGCTTTCCGCCTGCCAGAGCGGCCTGGGTGACATCCGGCGGGGCGAGGGCGTTTTCGGGCTACGGCGGGCCTTCGCCTTTGCCGGCGCCCGGCGCCTGCTCATCAGCCTGTGGCCGGTGGAAGATGAGCCTACAAAGGAGTTCATGTCCTGCTTCTATGAGCTGCTCCTGGGCGGTTCGTCTTTTGTGGATGCCCTCCGCCAGGCCCGCCTGCAAATCCGGGAGCGGTATCCGGAGCCGCGGGTGTGGGCGGCGTTTATTGGGGTGGGGGAGGCTTCGGAGATAGAATGGTGAGGATAACCTTTACAGGGGGTAAACCCTGAGAGCATGTTTCCAAATATTCCCTATTTTTAATCCATGGAAACACCCCACGACCACATCCTGGCCTACCTCAAAAGCCACTCCCTCGAATTGCCGGAGGAAGCACTGCAGGAAGCCCTGTTGGGAGCCATCACCCTGCAGGAATCCATGGACTTCTCCGGCCTGGGCTACAAATGGGTCAACCTGCGGCGCAAAGCGAACGGCAGCGTGGAAGCCCTGAGCCTGAAGCCCTACAACATCCTGCAGGTTGGCCAGCGCGAACTGAGGCGCAAGCTGCTGTCGCTCGGCGCCCAGGGCGCCCTGCTGACCACCGTTTCCGGCCCGTTGGCGGTAGTGGCCAGCGTGGTGTTGCTCATCCTGGAATTTGAAGAAGCCGTTGCCCTCAAATATTCCGAAGAGCAGGCGCGGGTATTGCTCGCCGTCTACTTTACCGACGGGCGCGTTGCCGAAGAAGAGATCCGGGAAGCCTACAAGCGGTGCCATGGGCAGGACATCGAACCCAAAACCCTCCAGGAAAACCTGGCTTTCCTGGAGCGCCTCCGAACCATCCGGTGGAAGGATGGCAGTGAATGGGAATTAGTGGAAACCATAACCTTCCGGCGCGATGGCTGAGGCATTTCAATTCCCGGACACCTACAACCACCTGCTGGAAGAAACCCCGCTTGGGCAGTTCGACTTCCAGAGCATGCCCGTGATCCACCCCGAAGCCCATCC
>JAGFJD010000568.1 GCA_024102975.1 Phaeodactylibacter sp.
CCCGCCACCCCAGGGCGCTAGCCGATAGGAGGCAAGGCGACCTTGAAGCAGTAAAGGTACGCAAAAGGGGGCAACGATTGGGCCTGGAAGGAAATCCAGGCGAACCTGCCTGCCTTTAAAGGCTGGCATAACTTTTACCGCCCGCACGGCGCCATAGGATACCGGCCTCCGGCCGAGCTGTTTGCCAATATCCATCTGCCAGCTCAGTGCCTGAAGAACATCTTTGGCTTCCTGCCAGAGTCGGCTGTCGACCCAGGGCTGTTACCCCAACTCAACCAGCAGGTGGCCGGCATTAGGCATTATTGGTTATTGGCTCTGCCGGGGGCTGTGGATTATTAACGCTGTCCGGGAGCAATCGGCATTATTGGTGGTTGCCGGCAATCAACGGCAAAGGTCATCGGGTTGAACAATAACCAATAACGCCGGTTGGCCGGATTACGTAAATTTAACGTTTGACGATCCTCCAGGTTGAACAATAACCAATAACGCCGGTTGGCTCACATTCGGCCGGGCCAATAACCCCCTATGCGGCCTTCACGCGCCACCCCTCCGGAGCGGCAAAGTTAACGAAAGGGGCGCATCTTTGCATAGCAAATGATTATTCGCCGGCCGCCTCTGTACCGGAAGTACTGGCTCAAGCTTGTGGATTTGCTAAATTCAATTAAAAACCGCGCCCTTCGCCCCAAACAGACAATAATTTGGCCGCTTCCTTCATTTTGGAACAAAGCCGGGCGAAATACCGTAAAATATTTCCCCGGCCAACCAAAATAATGGTATTTTCGCACCGCTTTTTCCCCATTACAACTACCCGTTATGATAAACGTCGATCTGCTCAAAGCCATCTGTGAAACGCCGGGCGCTCCCGGATTTGAACAACGCATCCGGGAACTGGTCCTGAAAGAGGTAAGCCCCCTGGTGGATGAGGTAAGGGTGGACAATATGGGCAACGTGATCACCCTGAAAAGGGGCACAGGCGACAAAAAGGTGATGATCGCCGCCCACATGGACGAGATCGGCTTTATCGTCACCCATATCGACGACGACGGCTTCCTGCGCTTCCACCCCCTGGGCGGCTTCGACCCCAAGACGCTTACTTCTCAGCGCGTCATCGTGCACGGCAGAAAAGACGTCATCGGCGTGATGGGCTCCAAGCCCATCCACCTCATGAAACCGGATGAACGCAACAAGCAGACCCCCATCACCGAATATTTCGTCGACCTCGGCCTGCCGAAAAAAGAGGTGGCCAACCTCGTCTCCATCGGCGACCCCATCACCCGCGACCGCCACCTCATCGAGATGGGCGACTGCGTCAACAGCAAATCCATCGACAACCGCGTCTCGGTCTTCATCCTGATTGAAGCCCTGCGGGAACTGAAGGATAAACAAGTGCCCTACGACATCTACGGCGTCTTCACCGTGCAGGAAGAAGTAGGCCTGCGCGGCGCTATGTCCTCCGCCCACGCCATCGACCCCGATTTCGGCATCGCCCTGGATGTGACCATCGCTTTCGACGTGCCGGGCGCGCAGTCGCACGAATACGTTACCCGCCTCGGCAAGGGCGCAGCCATCAAGATCATGGACGGCTCGGTCATCTCCGACTACCGCATGGTCAACTTCCTGAAGAAAACCGCTACCGCCAACAACATCCCCTGGCAACCCGAAATCCTGCCCGCCGGCGGCACCGACACGGCCGGCCTGCAGCGCTACGGCAAGCGGGGCGCCATCGCCGGGGCCATCTCCATCCCCCTGCGCCACATCCACCAGACCATCGAGCTGGCCCACAAGGGCGACATCCGCAACTGCATTGAGCTGCTCAAGGCCGGCCTGCTGCAGCTGGATAAACACGACTGGCGGTTTGAGCATACGTGGAATAAAGAGGAAGGTGGGAAGAAGGGAGATGATGTGTTGGGGTTTTTGTGAGGCGGCGCGAAATGTCTCCATTAGTACGCCGCAACATAAGTTCCTTGTCGTTTTGCCGGCGGGTACTCGTGCCGCGATCATCTTGATCGCAAGGCATCTTAGCTAATGACTCTGCGCCCGTCTAGCCAGCTGATTCGATCAAGGTATTCGAACCATGAGCAAATCCTCTGATAACGGCAAGAAACCTGATTGACAGCGTGCTTCGTAAAAATAAACCCTGTTGTCCCTGCTTGCCTGCCACTACAACACTGTACTATTGTGGATTCCTGCCAATGACGCACACCACTGGACAAAATGGTTTTGGACACAGAGAACACAGAGGCCAACACAGAGTACACGGAGCTTTTTCCATTGATAATCAAGCTTCTGTGTGGCTCTGTGCCTTCCCTGCCTGCAAGGTCGCGCCTCGCGGCAGGCAGGTCGGCGTACTCTGTGTCCAGAAAAATGTCTAGTAGTATGCCAATGACGTCCAGCATTCCTGTACCCGGTTCCGGGTATTTCCGGTTTTTATGCGTTAAAACCGCTTCCTGTTGGCTGATGTATTGGGCAAAAAGCGTATTTTGACAACTGAAGTCCTTTCCTGAAGCGCTCATTAACCAAAACCGATTGCTATGAATTACGCGCACGCCGCCGCCCCGGGAGAGCCGTTGCCCTATATAGCCGTAGAAGGCAATTTCTTTGTCGACAACTTCGTGGGCATATACATGGGCGGCCCCGGCAAAGTGGACGCCTTCATCGCCGGCAACGGATTTTACGGCGCGGAGCCCCTGCTGCCGCCCTTTGCAGGGCAAACCGCCGCGCCGCAGGGGCTGCCGGAGCAAAACGGCTACTCCCTGGCCGGCATTTACGTCGATGAAGCAAGGACGCCCTTTTCTTACCCGCAGAATATTTTTTCCGGCCTGGCTTCCGGCATCGTGCTGCTGAATACCTCGGGCATCGTTTCCAGGAGTTCCTTTGACGGCATGAACGCTCACATGGATGCCTACCCGGATTACAGCTTTGCCGGCTGCGGCCTCTGCCGCCAGAGCGAAACGGGCGGCATGTTGGCCGCTGTTGACAACAATTTCAGCAACTGCGACTGGGGCATGGCGAACGGCGGCGGCGCCCTGGCGGCAACCGGCAACTTCCTTAGCCATTCCAGAGGGGGCATCTTCGCTTCCAACAACAGCGCCGGGGCGATAACCATAGGAGGCGCAAGCCCTGTCCTGCGCAATACCCTGGAGGATGTGGAAATCGGCATCCTGGCAAACGCCACCGACGCCAATGGCTTCGTAAACATCGCCAACAACGATGTCGGCACACAGGCTGAAGGCCTGGGCATAGGGATTTGGCTGGCCGGCAACCGGGCGGAGGCGGAAGTCCAGGGCAATATCATTGAAGTTGGCCAGGCAGGCTCGGGCATAGGCTTATGGTACAGCCGCAGCGTGGAGGCGGCGGATAATACCGTCAAGCTCTTGTCCGCTGCCCAGGCCCTCGCCGGCATCCACCTGCAGGGCGCTACCGGGTGTGCCGTCAAAGATAATACCATTGGAGGCGCCGGCACCGGCGGGGAAGGCAACAACGGCATCCACGTCTTGTCTTCTCCGGACAACGC
>JAGFJD010000600.1 GCA_024102975.1 Phaeodactylibacter sp.
CCGCTACGGGGAGAAAGCCCCCTGCTGGCCCCGGCGCAGCGGTGGCGGCAGGTGAAGGGGTATTACACCGCGGAAGGAGGAGAATCATTCCTCACCATCGGCAATTTTCTGGGCGCCAACCTGCAACGCATCAACGAGGAGGCGGGCAGCGGCAGCCGGTCCTACTATTTCCTTGATCAGGTGTCGGTGGTAAAGGTGGAACATCCCCGTACGCTGGCGCTACCGGGCAAGCAACATCAGCCTCAACCTCAGCCGCAGCCTCAACCTTCATTACCCCCTGCCTGCTCCTGCACCGTCTTCTTTGAAACCGGCAGCAGCCAGATCGCAGAACCTGCCCCCCAGTGCTTGCGGCAAGTGCTCTTGGCCGCTCAGGCCCGCCCCGACTGGCAACTGCAAATTGACGGGCATACCGACGATGTGGGCAGCGAGCAGGCCAACCGGGATCTGTCCGCCGCCCGCGCCGGGGCGGTGGCCCGTTTCTTTACCGGCCAGGGGGTATCTTCCGAAAAATTATCCATTCAAAGCTTTGGGGCCACGCGCCCCGCCATCCACAGCCCGGCGCCGGAAGGGCGGGCCCGCAACCGCCGCGTGGAGGCCCGCCTGCTGCCTCCGCCATTGCAGGAGTGGCAATTTCAGGCTCTGGAGGGCTTTGCCGTGCTGTACGGCTACGTGCGCTTTTTCCACCCCTATGCCCCGGCGGAAGGGCTCGACTGGAACCGGTTCGCCGCCTATGGCGCCAGCCGGATCAGCGAACTGGAAAAGGAGGAAGAATACCTGCCGCTGCTTCGGGAGTTGTTCTACCCCGTAGCGCCCACCCTGGCGCTGGGGCGGCAGGGCGGCAAGGCCATTTCTCTGACGCCTGCTCCACCTCGATCCACCGCCGCTCCAACCTACTGGCAGCACTATGGCTACCGCATCGGTGAAGGCAATGACGTATACCGGAGCGTGCGGGTGAGCCCGTCGGCCGGCGTGGCACCGCTGTTTGAAGGGACACCGTCGTCAGAGCCCTGGAGAGGCGTTTTGCCACTGGGTTTGCACTTTGCATTGCCGCTGGTACTGCCTGATGATCATCACGCACCGGATGCGGGCAGTTTGAAAAAGCTGGAGCAAGCCCTGGACGAAGCTTTATTACCCGACAGAGATCGGCAACTGGCCAATGTGATCCTCTTCTGGAATACGGTTCAGCACTTTTATCCCTACCGGGACATTCTGGGCGAAGGCTGGCGGCAAAAACCCGGCGAGATGCTGAGGCAGGCCGCGGAGATCGAAAACCCGGAGGCCTTCACTTTCTTTTTCAAGTCTTGCGCCGCCCTGTTGAAGGACGGCCATGCCGGGCTGGTGCACGAGTCTGAACTCGACGATATGTGGCTGCCCCTGGAACTGGGCTGGATAGAGGGGCAACTGATGGTAACAGAGAGCGGCCTGCCCGGCCAGGTGAACCGGGGAGACATACTAAAAAAGATCGACGGACAGGACGCAGTGGCCGCCTTCCTCCGGGATACGGCCCTGTACTCCGGCACGCCGCAGTGGAAAGTGGCCAGGGCCCTGAAGAACCTGGGTGCCGGAGAGCAATACTCCACCGCTGTCCTCGAGCTGGAGCGCGGCGGCCGTCCGTTCCGGGTTGAGGTGCAAAGAGACTGGGGGGATTTCCCGGAACCGGCGTTGTTCCGGGAACTGGAGCCCGGCTACTTCTACGTCAACCTGGCGGCCATCTACGATATCGACACTCTGCTTGGATGGGCGCCCCGCCTGGCCGAAGCGGAGGGCGTCATTTTCGATGTCCGGGGGTATCTCCAGAACAATTGCTCCCGGTTCCTGCGCCACCTGCTGAGCGAGGCGGATACTGCGGGCAGCTGGATCAAAATCCCTCAGCTCATCTACCCGGATTTTTTCCAGCCCTCCTTTGAGAAGTCGGGCTGGCTGTTGACGCCGGCGGTGCCGCAAATTGCGGCCCGGCTCGCCTTCCTCACCGACGGGCGCGCCGTTTCCGCCAGCGAGTCATTTCTGGTCTTTGTCCGGCACTACCGCCTCGGCCCCATCATCGGCGGCCCGACGGCAGGCGCCAACGGGCCCCGCAACTGGGTGCGCCTGCCCGATGGCTACTTTCTCCACTGGACCGGCGCCTTTGTCACCCTGCTGGATGGCTCCTCAATTCACAATAAAGGAATTGCCCCGGACTATAACGCGGCGGCTACTTTGAAGGGTATCCTCAACGGAAGAGATGAAGTGTTAGAGTTGGCCTTGTCCATCCTGAAAAAAAACATTAAATGAACTATTTCGTGAAAACACCTGCCCTGCTTGTCCTGCTGTTCCCTCTGCTCTCCACCGCCCGGAACCTCGTCCCCAACGGCGGCTTCGAAGCCCACCAGCCCCTGCAGTGCCACACCTGTTACCAGGATTCCGAAGATTTCAAAAAGCTCACCCACGGCTGGGACGACCTCAATACCAACCCTATCCTCTGCGACGCCGGTTATACCAAAGAGCGGGATCCCCGCCACCGCTTGTGCCTGCTGGAGCGCCGCTGCCCGGGTGGCGGCCAGGCCATGATGCAGCTGGAATACACCCCGCGCTGCACCGACTGGCAGCACCTCACCAAAGGCTGTTCGGGTTACCTGGGGGCGACCCTCACCCAACCCCTGGAAATGGGCAGAGTATACGAGCTGTCGTTCTGGTTGTACATTCCCTCCGGGCAGGCCACCTCAACCAGGCGGTAGCGATACTGCTTATCGGGCAACACGGATGGCTGGGCCAAAGCCGCGTGGGCCGGAAAGGCAACGAAGCGCTATGGCTGATCATCCAGCATGCACCTCTGGATATGCAGCGACAGTATTTTCTCTTACTTCAGGAATCAGTGGTAGAGGGGGAATCGCCGGCCTGGCACGCGGCTATGCTGGAGGACCGCATCCTGGTGCGCACCGGGCAAAAGCAAAGATACGGCACCCAGGTCAGAACCGATCCTGAAACGGGGAGGCCGGCACTGCACCCGGTTGAAGACATCGAAGGGCTGGATGCCCGCCGCCGGGAAGCTGGCCTGGAACCGCTGGAGGATTACCTGAAAAAAATGGGGCTGAAGCCGGAAGAGGTGGGGCGGGGAGGGTAGGGCGATAAATTAGCCTTCCACTTTCCACTCCACCACCCGGTCCTCTTCACTGGAAAAATTGACGCCCACGGCAATCTTCTCCTTCGGCGAATCGACATAAGGCGCCAAATAACCTTTTTCTCTGATCTGCTTCAACGCCTCCTCCGCGCTCTTATCCAGCTTGAACTCGAAGGCATAGATACAGTCGCCCGTCTGCACCAGGGCGTCGCACCTTCCTTTGGCGCTTCGCACTTCCGATTGGATGTAGGTGCCCAGCAGGGAGAACATCAGGTGGGTGACGGCGTGGTAGAAATGTTCTGTTTTGCCCTTCCACAGTTCGCCGGGGATCTCGGACAAGGCCGCGTTGATAATGCTGATCACCTGGCCCATATCTTTTTTGCGCAGGGCGTTGCGCAACTCCACCACGCGCGGCAGGGCGCCCTGCCGCGGATAATCGAGGTATTCGTTGAGCAGAATTTCCTGCAGGGAGTGTTTGACTTCTATATTGGGATAGTCGAGCGTGTAGAGCAGGTCTTCCGGTTCGTAGTGGGTGATGGTGAGGTAGCCGGTTTGAAAGAGGGAAGTAATAGGGTTGAGCCGCCGCAGGTCGAAGTTGTTGAGGTCATTGGCCGTAGCGCTGGTTTCCCCGATGTTATAGTAAGCCTGCCGTTTCATTTCTTTCACCAGAAAAGTCGGTGTCCCCGTTTCGAACCAGTAATTTTTGAAAGAGCCTCCGTCTTTGAAGAAGCGCAACAGGGAGAAGGGATTGTATACTTTTTCCTCGCTGCCCCAGGAGTAGCCGTTGTACCAGGTTTTTACTTTTTCAGCATCCACTTTGCCCAATTGATGGGAGAAAAAGCGGCTTAGTTCCTCCTGAGTGATCCCTAATAGGGTATAGGCGGAGGGGCTAAGGGTAATATTTTCAAGGTTGTTAAGGTCCGAAAAGATACTTACCTTGCTAAAAGCGGAGACGCCGGTGATGAATACGAGTTCGAGATAAGGGTCGCTGTCTTTGAGTACCGAATAGAAGTTTTTGAGCACATCCCGGTTATTCTCGGCCTGATCCACATCTTCAAGATAGTCGATAA
>JAGFJD010000306.1 GCA_024102975.1 Phaeodactylibacter sp.
TTAAGTTTCAATCCTCATTCTAATGGATAATGGCCCCGAAGATGTTTTCCCGGGAGGTGCGCGATGAGGAGCTGGTGGGTTTCAATCCTCATTCTAATGGATAATGGCCCCGAAGTGAAGTATATGAAAGGCCAAGTAGTTTAGCATAACCAGTTTCAATCCTCATTCTAATGGATAATGGCCCCGAAGCCTTGCGCGCTCCTTGCTTTCCTCCACCAGCGATACATGTTTCAATCCTCATTCTAATGGATAATGGCCCCGAAGCGCCGTCGTTTTCCAGGCTAATTTGAAGAATATCGTGTTTCAATCCTCATTCTAATGGATAATGGCCCCGAAGTTCACCCTCTCCCGCTGCCCCCAGGCAGCCGAAAAAGTTTCAATCCTCATTCTAATGGATAATGGCCCCGAAGCAGTTGGACGAACAGCCGCCCAGGCTCAGGCGGCTATGTTTCAATCCTCATTCTAATGGATAATGGCCCCGAAGCAAAACATCCAGACGGCCCAGGCGAAAGTAGAGCTTGGTTTCAATCCTCATTCTAATGGATAATGGCCCCGAAGTTTGCTATGTCAAACGTCTGTTGCGGCAAGCGGTATGTTTCAATCCTCATTCTAATGGATAATGGCCCCGAAGCAGAAGAAAGAAAGCCTGGCCGAACTGGAAAAACAACGTTTCAATCCTCATTCTAATGGATAATGGCCCCGAAGCACCCGCATCAAGCTGGGCGCCCTGGAGCCTGCCGGCGTTTCAATCCTCATTCTAATGGATAATGGCCCCGAAGTCGCATACCGGCGGGATGCCGACGGCAACGAAATAAGTTTCAATCCTCATTCTAATGGATAATGGCCCCGAAGCTCCTGTTCCTTTCGATGCGAGATTCGTAGGCGGGGGTTTCAATCCTCATTCTAATGGATAATGGCCCCGAAGAAGCCTGCACACGGCAGGAAAAACGGCACGGCTCGTGTTTCAATCCTCATTCTAATGGATAATGGCCCCGAAGCTACGGCCACCTGCAGCAGGTTCGCCCCTGCCCCGGGTTTCAATCCTCATTCTAATGGATAATGGCCCCGAAGCAGCGCCGCCCGGCGGCGGATGAGGAAAAATAAGCAGTTTCAATCCTAATTCTAATGGATAATGGCCCCGAAGTAGCGAAGCCGGCGCACCGCAGAAGACGCAGTTTAGTTTCAATCCTCATTCTAATGGATAATGGCCCCGAAGTTCAAAACAGACCTTGCGTACGAGCACGCTTACCCCCGTTTCAATCCTCATTCTAATGGATAATGGCCCCGAAGTCGTCACAACTTCTAAAGTAAACTATTTCAGCAAGATAAGGCAATTCCAGACGTGCTAAAAATGAGCAGTTTCAACCTGTCAAAGAACGTTTTCCGGGCTTTTTCCAGTGCTTTCCGAAAACACAAGCCGCTTGCTATCAGTGGATAACGCTAAGTTTTCAAGGAGCTGTAAATAAATTGGCGCCCGGAAAGGCCACATTGGAGGCAATACTGCATAATACCTGTAAGGTAACATCTCCGCCCGAAATCTGCAACCCCGGGAAGGCATTTTTTGCATAAATCTGCCCGTTCGCACAGGCGACAACAACCTCCTTTTATGCGGCAGGCCCGAAGCCTGGCCGGATACCAAAATTGCCGCAACAATTTCCCCCGGAAACTGCGGCCCCCTTTCCGGCTTACTTGTCCAACAGGGAAAAAATCATCCAATGAAAATCTTAAAAAGCTTTGTCGCCATCGCCATCGCACTCCTGGCATTTGCCTGCGGGCCCGAACCTGCACAGGAGCAGCCGCCTGCGGAACAAATATCCAAAGAACAACAGGTGGCCCGCGGCCAGTACCTGGTAACCATCAGCGGGTGCAACGACTGCCACTCGCCCAAGAAGATGACGCCCCACGGCCCGGAGCCCGACCCGGACCGCCTGCTGTCCGGCCATCCGCAAAATGAACCGCTGGCCCAGGTCGACACCGCCGATCTCCGCAACTGGGCCCTGTTTTCTCCGGGCCTGACCGCCGCCGTCGGCCCCTGGGGCGTCTCCTATGCTGCCAACCTGACCTCCGACGATACCGGCATCGGCCTGTGGTCGGAAGAGCAGTTCATCAAATGCATCCGCGAAGGCAAATACAAAGGGCTGGACGGCAGCCGCCCGCTGCTCCCCCCCATGCCCTGGCCCAACTTCGCCCAGATGACGGACGATGACCTGAAGGCCGTCTTCGCCTACCTGAAAAGCACGAAGCCGGTGCGCAACATCGTGCCGGTGCCGGCCACGCTGGCAGAGTTGAAATAAACCCGGCAGATGGAACGCGGATGACGCGGATTGGGTGGATCGGCTCTTTCCGCGCCATCCGCGTGCCATCAAAATGCCCTCCTGCTCATTTATTCCCGCCAATTACTCAAAATCTCTCCCTTCCGGGAATTATCCATTCTACTTTGGCGTTCTGTTTTTCGCAATTGCGAATACCGCCATTCACTCATTCACTCATTCACTCATTCACTCATTTTTACCCGCCGTAGCCTCGGCGAAGGCGGGCCCTCATACCTTCCTATGCAACCACCCAACCCGAACACCCTCTACCCGCTCGCCAACATCGAGCGGCTTTGCTTTTTGAAGAACCTCGTTCAGAACCCGAACATCGTCGTCGGAGATTACACCTATTACGATGACTTTGAAGACGTCCGCAACTTCGAGAAAAATGTAAAATATCTGTTCGACTTCACCGGCGACAAGCTCGTCATCGGCAAGTTCTGCATGATCGCCTCCGGCGTGGAGTTCATCATGAACGGCGCCAACCACCTGTCTGATGCCGTGAGCACCTACCCCTTCGCCATCTTCGGCGGCAGCTGGGGCCACGCGATGGACGGGAAGGAGTACCCCGTCAAGCGGGACACCGTGATCGGCAACGACGTCTGGATCGGCTACCGGGCCGCGATCCTGCCGGGCGTCCACGTCGGCGACGGCGCCATCATCGGCGCTTATTCCGTCGTCACCAAAGACGTGGCGCCCTATGCCATCGTGGGCGGCAACCCCGCCCGGGAGATCCGCCGCCGCTTTTCCGGAGAGCAGATCCAAAAACTGCTGGAACTGCGCTGGTGGGACTGGCCCCCGGAGGAGATTTCCCGCCGGGCACACCTGCTGACGGGCAGGGATGTGGACGCCCTGAGTACTTAATTCTGTTGAGGAATGAGCGTAATGCCTCGCGGAACGCGAATTGGCGCGAATTTCACCTCACAGAACACCAGGCATGCGAAATCCGCGCAAATCTGCAAAATTCGCGCCTGTTCGCGGTTCTGTCGCCATTATGCCCGCCCATCACTTTTTCCTAATTCTATAAACATGACAGGCAAATACATCCTGGAAACGCCCCGCCTTCTCCTGCGCGAATTTGCGGAGGACGATGCGCCCCATTTTTTTGAGCTCAACGAAGACCCGGAAGTCGTCCGCTACACCGGCGATCCTCCCTTTGCTTCTATAGAAGAAGCCCGTCAATTTTTATCAGATTACGATCAGTACGAAAAGTACGGGTATGGCCGCTGGGCGGTATTGCTGAAAGCGGAGAGCGCCGGGAGCGGGCCTTCCTGGATCGGCTGGTGCGGCCTGAAGTACATCCCCGAGCTGGACGAGACCGACATCGGCTTCCGCTTCTTCCGCCGCTACTGGGGCCGGGGCTATGCCACTGAGGCAGCCCGGGCCTGCCTGGAGTACGGCTTCCGGGAACTCCGCCTGAAGCGGATCGTCGGGCGCGTCATGAAGGAAAACACGGCCTCTGTAAGAGTGCTGGAAAAGATCGGCCTGGAATTCTGGAAAGAATTTGATTTTATGGAACATCCCGGCTTATATTTCCGGAAGGACGCGCCCGGCGGCCAAACTGAATCCGGCAGTTGAATGTTGAGTACATGGATTATTGACATAGCTTTAAAATTTATATCTTTAAAACTCCGCTCATAATCTCAACCCTGTTATCCTATGTTAGAAAAAACCGATTTTATACAGCCAGCTATGCACAAATACGACAACATCAAAATTGTCGCCCTCGATGCGGATGACACCCTCTGGGTAAACGAGACCATCTTTCAGCAAACCCAGGAAAAGCTGAAGCAATTGCTCAGCGCCTACATTGAGCCTGCCCAGCTGGATGAACGCCTGTACGAGACCGAACGCAAAAACCTCAGCCTGTTCGGTTACGGCATTAAGGGCTTTGTGCTGTCCATGATCGAAACGGCGGTTCAGTTGTCGGAAGGCAGGATATCGGGCGCGGAGGTAAAACAGATCATCGACATGGGCAAAGAGATGTTGCAGCATCCGGTCGACCTGCTGGACGGGGTGAAGGAAGCGGTAGAGGCCCTCTCGGAGCACTATGAGCTGATGGTCATCACCAAGGGAGACCTGTTTGACCAGGAGAACAAGATCGCCCGTTCCGGGCTGGCTGATTATTTCAAGCGGGTAGAGATCGTTTCCGAGAAGGATGATGCCACCTACCGGGAAATATTCGGCCGGAACGGCATTAAGCTCGAAGAGGTGCTGATGGTCGGCAACTCCCTGAAATCGGACGTATTGCCCATTTGCCGGTTAGGCGGCAAGGCGATCCATATTCCCTTCCATACTACCTGGGAGCACGAAAAGGTGGAAAGCCACCAGGCCAACGGCTATGATTATGAGGAAATCGGCAACCTGCGCCAGCTCATCCGCCTGCTCAACCCGAAAAAGAGCCCTGCCCTGGGCGACCGGGAAGTGCTCATCGAAGGGCGGGGCTTCCGGCTGCGCCGCTTCAGCCCTGCCGATATGGGCAGCCTCGCCTACCACGCCAACAACGCCAACATTGCCGTCCGCCTGCAGGACCGCTTCCCGCACCCCTATACCGAGGCGGATGCCCGGCAATTCATCGAATACGCCCGCAGCGCCGAGATGGAATCCGTCTTTGCCATCGAGGTGGACGGGGAGGCGGCCGGCGCCGTCGGCATCATGTTCCAGCAGGACGTCTACAGCCAGTCCGGGGAGCTGGGCTACTGGCTGGGCGAGGAATACTGGGGGCGGGGCATCGTCTCCCAGGCCGTAAAGGCGATGGTGCAGCACGCCTTCGGAGACCTGCGCCTGCGGCGCGTCTACGCCCGCATCTTTTCCAACAACATCGCCTCCAGGCGGGTGCTGGAAAAGGCGGGCTTCCAGTTCGAGGGCATGGCGCGGCAGGCGGTGGTGAAGAACGACAAGGTGCTGGATGTGTTTCATTATGCGATACTGAAATCCGGGATGTGATGGGGGTGTTGTTCGTTGTTTGTTGTCGATTCCTCCAACAAACAACGAACAACAGTATCCGGAGGCCGGAGGTGTCCCGATCACTTCCCAATTACGAGCTGCTGAGTAAGCGCGTCTCCCTTTGTGCCTGAAAGGCGGCAATGGTATGTGCCAGGGGAGAGGCCGTTCACCGGCAGTTTGAATTCATGCTCTCCGGCGGGCAGCCGCTTGCCGGCAAACGCCGTCTGTACCAGCCGCCCCCCACCGTCAAACAATTGCAGCGTAGCGCTGGCAGGGCCCGGCAGTTCCAGCCGGACAATGGCCGCCGGCCCGGAAACCGGATTGGGGTTTATCGTCAGCCTCATGCCGGCTTTGTTTATCTCCCGGCCGGGCACCACCGGATTCAGGCCGGTGACCATCCGGACGGAGCGGGTGTTGAAATCGGAGACGAAAAGGGTGTCGCCGGTTGAACTGGCCCGGATGCCGTTGGGGCCGTTGAATTTTGCCTCGGAAGCATCTCCGTCGGCCGAGCCGGCGGTGCTGCCCAGCCATTGCTCAGCCTGCCCTGAGGAGTCGATCCGCCAAATCTGATGCCGGGAAAACAAGGTGGCGTAAATATACCCCTGGGCATAGGCAATGAACCCCAGCCATCCTCCGGTGCCGGGATGGGCAAAGTCTGAAAGCGCTCCTTCCGGCGTCAGTTTGAAAATCCGCCGGTCGTCGAAATTGGCAATGTACAGGTTGTGCGCCTCGTCGTAGCACAGGCCCACCGGGCCGTTGAGGCGGCTGTCCGTGACGAAGTCCGCAATGCTGCCATCCGGCGCGATCCGGACCAGTTTGTCGCCGGCATAACTGGTGGCTATGAGGGTGTCGCTGTCCCATTCCCGGAGCAGGCCGGAAGGGCTGGAGAATTCGGCAAACAGCTCGAAGTTGCCTTCCGCGTCAAACTTGTAGACCTTGTTCCCCCGGTTGTCGGCCATAAACAGCCGGCCCTGGGAATCGTAGGCCAGCCCGTTGGGGGTGTCGAAGCCGGTAGCAAAGACTTCGGACGCTCCGTCCAGGCCGAGCTTGCTCAGCGCCGTCCCGTTGTAATGGGAACCGATGAGGCTGCCGTCAGGTGCCAGGATGAGATCGTCGTCGATCGGCACGTTGGTGGCGACGGTGGTGACGGTTTGGGCAAAAAGGCGGCAGATGGCTACTGCCAGGCAAAACAGCAGGGTGATTTTTTTCATAACTTCTTTTTTTGAAGAATTGATAATTTGCCTGCAAAGAAGCACCGTTCCAGGCAGCCTGTCGACCCGTTTTGCAAAGTGGGACGGGAAGGGTGGGTTTATGGTTGCGCTGTTTCACGGGTTCATCGTTCCATTGTTTCCCGCAACCCTTGCAACTATTGCCGTTGAGTATAAGAAGCTGTTTGAATTTGGTTTTTCAGGTACATGCTCGGGCTTTGCCCCATTTCCTTGCGGAAGGCCCGGTTGAAGGCCGATTTGGAGTTGAAGCCGGATTGGTAAGCCAGTTCCAGGATGTTGAGGTGTCCGTTGCGCGGGTTTTGCTGCAGGGCGATGAATTCCCGGGTGCGGTATCCATTGATGAAGTCGAAGAAATTTTTGCCGAAGCCGTGGTTGATCACTTTGGAGAGTTCGTGTTTGGGAAGGCCCAGCGCATCGGCCAGGGCGCCGATCTTTATTTCCGGATCCAGGTAAGGTTTTTCCTCCTCCATGAACCGGGCCAGTTGCCGGATCCCATCAGGGGAAACCTCAACGGCCGGCCCGGCATCTTCCTCCCGAAGCTGCGGCAATTCCAGCAACTCCGGGTGGCTGTACACCTGATAAGCCAGAAAGTAGATGAGGGCCGCCAATAAAAACCAGACGACCACATAGGCGATGTAGTCGGGCATTTCCATAGAGTAGTTATAGGCAAAACCAACGGCCCAGACGCCGATCAGGGAAAAGGCCAGGATAAAAAAAGGCCGGAGAAAACGCCCCAGGAAGGGCGCCGCGTATTTCTGATAATACGCTTCCCGGTAACGGCGCCAGGCCCGGAAGCTCAGCAGAAAGTACGTCAGAAAGCTGGCGATGGCGGCGGCTTCTATGATAAACATGATAACGAGTACTTGCTTGGTCGTCATGAAGCTCCAGGTGCCGTTGAGGTTGAGGCCCACGGTGGTGTTGACTACCACGACGTGGAACACGGCAGGCAGGTAGTGCAGGTAGATGCCCGGCCCGGCCGGCAGCTCCTGCCGCAGCAGGGATAGAATGAAGAAATAGATGAGCGGCCCGCCCAGGAAGAGGATGACGTCGGGCAGCATGATGACGGTGGCAAACTGCTGCACAAAGGACGGCTGAAAGGTAACCCGGCCCACCATCAGCAACGAGAGCAGCCCCAGGGCGGCAACCAGGTATTGTACGGCCTGCCGGTTGGCCCGCTCCTTTTTCCAGAATACGAAACACAGAAAAAGGCCCTGGGCAAAGCCGGCGATGAGGACGATGTCTAGCCATTCGTTTTGGTACATTGTGCCTATTTATGGACTAAATGCTTGTAAAAGTTCATCAACATTACTTAAACAATAATCAAAGTTTATAAATAAAATAAACTATTTTCTTTAGCTTTACGTTATGAACCTGAAGAAACGAAAAACCGGCGAATTGTTCAAAGCTAAAATCCAGAGGTTGAAAGACGAACAATTCGAGCTGATCGAATCGGATGAAAGGTTTGGGTTTGACTGGAATGAAGAAAAGGATTACGATGTCTATCAGGTCAATTTAGCAAGTAGAGATGATATTTTGGGATTGATTTCTTTGGAAGACATTTCAAAAGAACTCAGGATTTTCATCAGGTTGGTCGAAGTTTCTAAAGAAAATCAAGGAACGGGCAAAGAATATGAAAATATTGCAGGTTGTTTGATCGCCTATGCCTGCATGATCGCTTTTGCAAAAGATTATGAGGGTTTTGTGTCACTGATACCGAAGACAGAGTTGATCAATCATTACAGGAACAATTATGGGTTTGTCGAAGGCGGTACGCATATGTACCTTGAAGGAAAAAGGGCAGAGGCTTTAATCGAAAAATACCTGAAAAATGGATGGTAAAAAACTTTATAAAAAATTGCGGGAAAAATATACCGACGAGGAATTAGCAGAATCCTTCGTGTTTCCCCATGGGCTGACCGATGAAGAGAAGCAGAAAGCCGATGAAGAATTGTGGGAACACCGGAAAAGAATCCTGGAAACCAAAACCAAAGAAGAGCGGATGTATTCCGGCCTGCTAAAGGTAAAGTATCAAATGGCTTTTTACCTGGAAAGCCAGGCATATGACGCGGAAAAGGGCATTTCCCACTATCTGCAGGAATATATGAAAGTGACGGGCAAGAAACAAAAGGAATTGGCAGAAGACCTGAATATCCACCCTACGCGCCTGAGCCGGATCATCAACGAGAGGGAAAAACTGAGCCTGCCAATCGCCTACCGCCTGGAAAAACATTCGGGCGACCTCATACCAGCTATTTTGTGGTGGAAACTGCTGCAAAGGGAAATCGAACAGGAGATAAGGGCGGATGACAAAGCGCGGCAAAAGGAGAAAAAGCAGGTTAAAAATGTGGCTTACCGGGCATAAGCGGCATATTTAAGGGAACCTGAAGGCGCTGTTCGGAATTCGCTGTTCGGCTGTTCGCAAATGTGTTTGAAAATTTGCGCCTATTTTTCAAAAAACACAGTTTGTCGAACAGTCTAAACCCGGAGAGTTAGCCCTACTGCCCGCCGATTGCTATTTGTGATTTTCGATTTTCGATGTGTGATTTTTGATGCCCCCGCTTGGCCATCCGCCGTCTACCGTCCGCTCCCCCGCAGCTCCTCCAGCACCCCCCGCGCTCCCTGCTCCAGCAGCTTCGTGTCGTCTCCTGTCGAAACCAGGCGGAAGCCCATGCCGGCCAAATCCAGCATATGTGGCACGCTGCCACCGTACACGCCCGGGATGAGCCCGTGCTTCCCGCAAGCCGCCAGCACCCGTTTCAGGACGGACTGAAGCGCGGGGTCGTGGATGTCGCCGGCCCATTCCAGCCCCAGGCTGATGCTCAGGTCGAAGGGCCCGACGAACAGCCCCGACAGGCCGGGCACGGCGGCAATGGCCTCCAGGTTTTCGGCAGCCGAAGCCGTTTCGATCATGGCGAAAGCCAGCACATCTTCATTGGCTTTCCGGAAGTAATCCCCCGGCGCCAGGCGGCCCGCCCGTATGGGGCCGTAACTGCGGATGCCGGCCGGCGGGTAGCGGCAGGCGCGCACGAAGTCCGCGGCGTCATCGGCCGTGTCGATCATGGGGCAGATCAGCCCGGCAGCGCCAGCGTCCAGCATTTTCATGACGATGCTGGGTTCGTTCCACTGCAGGCGGACGAGCGGCACGGTTTCAGTCGTGCTGATGGCCTGCAACTGCTGCAGGGCGGTGGCAAAATCGATCAGCCCGTGCTGCATGTCCAGCGTGACGGCGTCGAAGCCGGCGCGGGCCATCAGCTCCGCCGTCCAGGCGTTGGGGATGGTGAGGAAGAAGTTGTAGGCGGGCAGGCCCTGAGCCCAGAGGTTTTGGAGGCGGGACGTCATTTGTTGTCTGTATTGGTTACTGGGGCAATATAGCGAAAAACAGGAGTCATCCGGAATTTTTGAAAAACGCGAATTTGGCCTCTGCCTACGCCAAGGCTTTGGCAGGCAGGTGGAGCCGAAATGTTTCCGGGCGGTACTAGATAAGTTCAAGTGCAAGTGGCAAGTTCAAGCGCAAGTGGCAAGGCCAGAATCAGAGCGGTGCCAGTTTTGAACTTGAACTTGTCTCTTGAACTTGAACTTCAACGATTTAACCATCTAACTCACCGATGCGCCACCATCACCTTCTCTTCCATCAGTCGCTGGCCATTGCTTTCCACGGCCAGGAAGTACATGCCGTCCGGCAGGTCGGCGACGTCCAGGATCTCGGCCTGACCTTGGTAGGCGGTGAAGGCCGTTTCCAGAAGCAGCCGGCCCCGGGCGTCGAAGGCCTTCAGCACGGCCGGTTGCCCGTCGGCCATGGCGGGTATGCGCAGGTTCAGGCGCTGGTCGGCCGGGTTGGGGTAGGCGGCGGCGGGAGTGGTTGTGCCGGGCCGGATGCGGAGGCCGCTCCGGGGCGGAGTCCGGAAATCGTACCAGCCGGAGTATTCGCTGAATACATTTTCTTCGGGGCAGTAAGAGCGGACGCGGAACCGGTAGGTGGTTTCCGGGGACAGGCGGTCCAGGCGGAAATCCGTTTCCCGCAACACAATATTAAAGGCGGTTTGTCCTTCTGCCTGAAACTCGAGCTCGTACTTGCCGGCAGCCTCTGCCGCTGCCCATTTCAGGGTGGCGCCGAAAGGCGAAACGTCGATGGCCTTCAGGTCGGCAGGAGGGGCGCACCGGCCCTGGTCGGGTGCGGCACCGCCGTCCGGCGTGCGGAAAACAGCCCATCCGGAGTAATCGCTGTCCTGCAGGCTCTCGCTGCACCAGGCTTTTACGACAAACAGGTACTCTCCTCCCGGCACCAGGCCGCGGATTTCGATCCGGGGGGCGTCCGTGACGGCAGCCAACCCAAAAGCCGGCGTGTTGGGGCCGTTCACGACCTTTACGGCAAAGCGGTAGGCGTCCCGCGCAGCTTCCCAGGTGAGCACAGCCTTGTCCGGGGTGACGTCGAGCGCCTGCAGGTTGGTGGGTTCCGGGCAGTTGGCCCAGGTTTTCGGCGCCAGGGCCAGTACAAACAATGCCAGAAATGTGGTGGTTAATTTTAACTTTTTCATAGTCAAGCGATTTTAATTTTTTGAAAATGCTTTTTCTTGAAATCTTATTCCAAAGGTATGGGCAGAAAGCGCCGGATGAAACTTTTCCTGGCTGAACGGGAAGGAATCGGGGCTGAACGAGGAGAGGGCTTTTCGTTTGTATCAAACTGATAATCAAATATTTGTCAAGAAAAACTTCTTCGGCAAGCCATTCCACCTGCTGAACGGGAAAGATGGCGGGGCCGAATCAGGAATGGATGCGGAAAGCGCCTCTTTTTAGGCGCAGAATTGCTAACTTTCGGCCCAGAACTGCCCTGACAATGAAATACTTCAATCCCGAGATCGAAACCATGCCCCTGGGCCAGCTCCGCCGGCTCCAGGGCGAGCGCCTGCAAAACCTGGCGGCGCACCTTTACGAACGCGTCCCTTTCTACAAAAAACAGTGGGCGGAAAAAGGCCTCCGCCCGGCTGACATCAAAGGCGTAGAAGACCTGCACAAACTGCCTTTTACCCGGAAACACCACCTGCGGGACCACTATCCCTTCGGCCTGTTCGCCCTGCCGGTCGAGGATACCATCCGCCTGCACGCCTCCAGCGGCACTACCGGCAAACCTACCGTGGTGGGTTATTCCCGCAGGGACATCAATACCTTCTCCGAGGTAGTGGCCCGCTCCCTGGTAGCTTCGGGCTGCCAGCCGGGCATGAAGCTGCAGAATGCCTACGGCTACGGCCTGTTCACCGGCGGCCTGGGCCTGCACTACGGCGGGGAGCTGCTGGGCATGACGGTCATCCCCGTCTCCGGCGGCATGACGGAGCGGCAGTTGCTCCTGCTGCAGGACTTCCGGCCGGAGGTCATCTGCTGCACGCCGTCCTACGCTCAGCGCCTCTCCGAAGAGCTGGCCGCCCGGGGCATCTCCCCCGACAGCCTCAACGTGCATACCGCCATCCTGGGCGCCGAGCCCTGGACGGAGGCCATCCGAAGCCAGGTCGAAGCGGGCATGGGCGTCAAAGCGGTCAACATCTACGGCCTGAGCGAGATCATCGGCCCGGGCGTCTCCAATGAAGACCACGAAGAACGCGGCACCGGCAGCTACATCTGGGAAGACCACTTCTTCCCGGAGATAGTAGACAAGGACACCGGCGAACCGCTGCCGGAGGGCGAATTCGGCGTGCTCGTTTTCACTACCCTCACCAAAGAGGCCATGCCGCTTGTGCGGTACTGGACCAACGACATCACCAACATTTACTACGAACATTCCGAAAAGCGCACCCACATCAAGATGGGCCCCATCCGCGGGCGGGCCGACGACATGCTGATCATCCGCGGGGTCAACCTCTTCCCCACCCAGGTGGAAGAGGCGATCAAAGACTTCGAGCTGCTGCTGCCCAGCTACCAGCTCATCGTCAGCCGCGAGGGTGCCCTGGACAGCCTGGCGGTGAAAGTGGAAGTGAAAGACGAAGTGCTCCGCGCCCTCGGCAGGCCCAACCTGGCCCAAAAGCCGGAGGCCCTGCCCGACGCCCTGCGCCACCTCCACGCCGCCCTGGCGAAAAAGATCAAGGAGAGCATCGGCCTGACGATGGCCATCGCCCTGGCAGAGCCGGGCAGCATCCCCCGCAGCGAAGGGGGGAAATTAAACAGGGTGCTGGATTTGAGGAAAGGCGGATGAAATTGACTAACTTTATGCTGAATAGGATAGCTGGTTAGGTGTTGGGGTGTTGGGGTGTTGCTCCAAGGGGGCTGATGGCGAACAGCGTATCGTCCCGGGCCAAAACACCAAAATACCATAAAACCGAAACACCTGCTTTCAGAACAACCAACAAAGGCAACGCTCACAGAATAATTTACGTTCTATTAGCATGACGCAAGCATCAGACCTCATACGGCCCATCCTGGAATCGCCCAACCTTCGCGCGCTACTGGACGAAATGGAAGCCCTGTGGGAAGAAGAGCAACAAAAAAGGCAGGAGTTTTATGATCGTATTACGCCAGAGGACAAGTGGGAGTTCATAAACGGACAGATCATTATGCACTCGCCGGCAAAAAATAAGCATCTGGATGCAACTAAGCTGCTTACTCAGCTGCTGGACCTCTTCGTCCGCGCTCACGATCTGGGCAGCGTGAAAACGGAAAAAGCGCTCATCCCTACTACCCGCAACGATTACGAACCGGATGTGGTTTTTTTCAATAAGCAAAAAGCAGGCCGGTTTACGTCTGACCAATGGAAATTTCCTGCTCCTGACCTGGTGGTCGAAGTGTTAAGCCAGGATTCCATTACCCGTGACCGGCAGATAAAATACCGGGATTACGCGCTTCACTACATCCCGGAATACTGGATCATTGACCCCGATGCGCTGACGGTAGAACAGTATCGCCTCAATGATGCCGCCCAAAATTATGAGCTGTTTGCCAAAAAAGTTTCGGGCGACTACTTCGAATGCAGTGTCATCCCCGGATTTAAAGCCCCGGTCGACGCTATATTTGACGAAAAAGCCAACCTCGCCGCCCTGCGGCACTTTCTAAAAGAATAACATGCCTGCCAGATACACCCACACCAACATCATCAGCGCCAACTGGAGGCAGCTGGCACAATTCTACATCGACACCTTCGGCTGCCAGCCGGTGCCGCCCGCCCGAAACCAGTCCGGCGAATGGCTATCCCGGGGCACCGGCGTGCCGGGCGCCGCCCTCGAAGGCATGCACCTGCGCCTGCCCGGGTACGGCGACGAAGGGCCCACCCTGGAGATTTACCAGTACGCTGAAATGAAGGAAAAGCCTGCACCTGCCGCCAACCGCCAGGGCTTCGGGCATATCGCCTTTGAGGTAGAAGACGTGAAGGCCTGCCTGGAAAAGGTCATCCGCCACGGCGGCAGGGCCATCGGCGAGGTAGTGACCCGGGAAATAGAAGACCTTGGGATTATCACTTTCACCTATGCCGCCGACCCGGAGGGCAACATGATCGAGCTGCAGCGGTGGGCCAGATAGTGCTTTAATTTCAAATTCCCCCCCACCCCACCGGGCAAAATTCCAAAAAAAAATTGCGGCATACATTGTTTGCCCTCCGCAAAAGGCTTATATTGCGACCTGAACAGAGAGCGCTATCCCCCCTCAACAGTCCTGTATTCTTTTGTATTGGCTGAAATGCTGCGGCATCCGTCCAGCCTGGCTCACTCTTTAGCTCAGGTTTGCGTCGTTGCACCTCCCCCTTTTATCCACCTGCCATACTTCCTTCTGCAGGATTTTTTCATGATTTTATCAGAAACCCGGGTGATGTTTTCCCGGCAAGGGAATATCAAAACGCAGCCGGAATGGAAACCATCCCGTCCCGGTAAAATTGTCAACCATTTTTTTAACTGTTAATAAAACCCAAAAGATGAAGAACCTGATTGTCCCATTATTCATGATGCTGCTCCTGATAGGCGCGGGCTGTGGCGAAGACTCTATCTTCAACACCGACCCGGATCCCGAGCCCGACCCTATGGATTCCACTTCGACAACCGAATATTTCCTGGGCTGGGCCGGCGATGACAACGTGGACGACATCCCCACCTCTACCAACTTCGGCTTCGGCAGCGGCGGCAACCTGCCTTCCTCCGTCGACCTCGTACCGAGATTCCCCCCGATCGGAGACCAGGGCCATTACGGCACCTGCGTGGCCTGGGCGGTCGCCTACAACATCAAGACCGCCCTGAACGGGATGAGCCGCGGCCTGAGCACTTCCCAGCTCGCCTCCCGGCCCAACCAGTTCAGCCCGGCGGACCTGTTCATCGCCCTGCCCGACAACGAAAAGGCACCCAACTGCGGCGGCACCAACTTTTCCAGCGCGCTGGAACTGCTCCAGAACCGGGGCGTGGCCTCCTTCCAGACGGCGCCTTATAATGGCCTGGGCAATTGCTCCCAGTCAAACCTGCCGTCTTCCTGGACGAGCGAGGCCGCCCAGAACAAGATCAAATACTGGAGGAAGATCGAAGCCAGCGTACAAAGCATCAAGCAGAACCTGGCGAACAACATACCCGTCATCCTGGGCGCCCGCCTGGCCGACAACTTCATGTCCTGGAACAGCAGCAGCGTGCTGACCTCCGGCACTTCCTTCAACCAGGTCGGCCAGCACGCCTACCACGCCCTGGTCATCGCCGGCTATGACGACAACAAAGGGCCCGGCGGCGCCTTCAAGGTCATCAACTCCTGGGGAGATTTCTGGGGCGACAAAGGCTACATCTGGATCGATTACAACTATATGATCAGCGAGTTCTGCAACAGCCGCAGCGGCGACAAGCCCCTGTTCATCGCCGCCGACGAAGAAGGCAACGTCACCCCGCCGGACGGCCCGGACCCCGTCACTTCAGGCGTCGACCTGGCCCCCTGGGTGTTTTCCGACTATTCCATCTACAACTGGACCGGCAACTGGACCGAACGGGAGATCAACATGAACATATACAACATCGGCGATAAAGTGGCTTCCCCGAACGACGACTGGTCGTTCTACTACATCTACTTCAATGCCTACAATGCCAACGATTACGGCGTGATCTTCTACGATGAGTTCAACACCTCTGCCAATCCCGGCACGTTTTACTGCCCGCAGGCCTATTCCTGCGTATTCAACTACGCCATTCCTCCCGGCGGCAGCTTCACTCAGGAGGTCTGGGGCCTGCAGAGCCAGTCCCGTTCTTATTTCATGCCGCAGATCTCCGGCTACTACTACCTGGCGCTGATCGCCGATGCCGGCGACCGCTTTGCTGAAGACGACGAGCTGAACAACGTGTTCTACACCACCCAGGACCCCATCTACTTCCAGAACGGCTATGGCCGCGGACAGGCAGATGAGGGCGTGACGATCCCCGAATTCCAGTTTGCCAACAACGTCGCCCTCAGCCAGGAACAGCTGAAAGGCAGCCAGTTCAATTCCGCAGTGACCGAACACTTCCGCAATGCTTACACCACCGAAGAAATCCTGGACTTCTTCAAGCGCAAGAAACGCAGCGGAGAGCTGGATGCCAAGATCGATGAGTTCATCCAGCAGCAAAAAGACAACCCTTACACGAAATAAGACGGCAAAGGAAAATAACTTCCCGTTTTAGACTTGACAAGTTTTGGAAACTTGTCAAGTCTCAGCCCCTGAATGGCGAAGTTGTTTTTCGTTGCTCTCCAGACATCTAAACAAGCTCGTAGAGGGGGAGTTGGCACGCTATTACTCCCCCTCTTCCTTTAAATCCTCAATAATGAAGTACCTGATCATCCTGATGGCCTTCCTGTATTCCTCCTGCGCCACCCAGAACCAGCAGCCCCGGCAAGACGGCAGCCTGTCCGCCCTGATCCGCTCGGGCCAGAATGTCTGCTTCGAGAACCAGGCCTTCGACGAGGCGGTCGATTTCACTACCTTTCTGCCCGAAAACCTGATCAGCCCGGGCGTTTACCAGTCAGCCGTGCCCTCTTCCATCACCTTCAGGGGATGCACCTTCAAAAAGCCGGTGACCGCTTACCGGCAGGAGCAGGACGGAAAGGTCGTCTTTGCCCGCTTCGCCGGCAACGTGTCCTTCATCGAATGCCAGTTCCAGGACGAGGTGAACTTCCGGGGCAGCAGCATCCTGGGGCCGGCGGACTTTACCGGCTCCTTTTTTGCCAAAGGCGCCAGCTTCGAAGAGGCCTCCTTCCACCAGAACGCCTACTTCAAAGGCTGCAACTTTCAGGGCGGGCTGCGCTTCCAGAACAGCTTTTTCATCCAGAAAGCCAACTTCATGGAGGCCCGGTTCAACGGGACCGCCAACTTCCAGCAAACCGTCTTCAATGCAGAACTGCAGTGGAGCCTCGCCAAATTTTACGGCTATGCCGAGCTGTCGCTCATCGACTGCCGCAGCAACGCCTTCTTCAACTACGCCGAATTCCGGGGCCGGGCCGATTTCAGCAATTCGAGCTTCAGCAGGAATCTCGATTGCATCGGCACCTACCACGAACGGACGGCCTTCGACAACTGCCGGTTCATGGGGGACGTGAAATTCTTCAAATCCTCCGTGGAAAATGCCCTGAGCTTCCAGGATTGCTTCTTCCTGTTCGGCCCTCCCCAACTGAACTTCCTGCCGGGGGATAAGGTGGTGGTCCGGGCTAGGAAGGAGGGGAACTAACACACATCTTTAACATATAGTGGCCTTTGGCGTAGCCGCATAGAGCGCATAGGGGTTTTCGCATAGAACACATAGGCGGTGCAACCCATGTGGCCTGTATGGTAAAAAAATGTGGTTGGTTTTGCCGCATAGGACACGGGCAGTACAACCTATATGGCCTTCCAATGCCTGGCCTGGATGATTGCCAGGGGGCAGCTACGCAATGCTGTTGGCCCACTTCGGGGAAGGAGGCATTTATGCCGTCAACGGGCGCTACTATGTTCAACAGCAGCCTCTCGAATTCCTCCAAGGCTACCATTCTAACGTACTCTAGCGGAAGATGGTAAAGCGTTAGCGTTGGGCTGACATTCGATACTATCCGTTATCCTCAGAAAAAGCTATATTTGAAGGCCGGGGCGGGTATCCCAATGCCTGACCCGGTTCTTCTTCTGGACGGGCTACCTTTAGGTGGCCCGTAATAAAAGAAGGTGAAAACGGACCAATACTTAACCTCATCTCCTAATCGATTTACGCAAAACAGCCAACAACATGAACAAGTCCTTCCCCGGTTTTTTCCTCCTCGCTATCCTCATCAGTTGCAACAACCAACCTGAACCTACTGTGCAAGACACTGATCCCAACCGCACCTGGTGGAAAGAAGCCGTCATCTACCAGATTTACCCCCGCAGCTTCAAAGATACCGACGGCGACGGGGTCGGCGACCTCCGGGGCATCATCGAAAAGCTGGACTACATCCAGAGCCTGGGCGTCAATATGGTGTGGCTGAATCCCATCTACAGCTCGCCGAACGCCGACAACGGCTACGACATCAGCGACTACCGGGGCATCATGGACGAGTTCGGCACGATGGAAGATTTCGACGAGATGCTGAAGGGCATGCACGACCGGGGCATCAAATTCGTCATGGACGTGGTGGTCAACCACAGCAGCGACGAGCACGAGTGGTTCCGGCAGTCAAGAAGCTCCCGCGACAACCCGTACCGCGACTACTACCACTGGTGGCCCGCCGAAAAGGGCAAGCCCCCCTACCGCTGGAGCTACTTCGACGCCGAGGGCAACGCCTGGCAGTACGACTCCCTGACCGACGCCTATTACCTCCACTATTTTGCCGAAAAGCAGCCCGACCTGAAGTGGGAGAACCCCAAAGTGCGGCAGGAGGTGTACGACATCATGAAGTTCTGGGCAGACAAGGGGGTGGACGGCTTCCGGCTGGACGCCTTCCAGTTCGTTGCCAAAGACACCACTTTCCCGAAACTTCCGGAAGGGTATGAAAAAGATGTAAAGAACGTGATCAAACACTACGGCATGGGGCCCAACCTGCACGACTACCTGCGGGAGATGAACCGGGAGGTGCTCAGCCAGTACGACGTGTTTGCCGTCTCGGAGGGTGCCGGCAGCACCTTCGAGGACGCCCACAACCTGGTGGATGCCGACCGCAACGAGCTGCAGATGGCCTACCACTTCGAAGGCATGTCGGTCGGCAACAGCCTGGAGGGGTACGCCCTGTCAGAGTTCAAGGAAGTGTATACGCGGTGGGACAGCGCCTTCGCACAGGAAGGCTGGCTGTCCATATTCCTGGCCAACCACGACGTGCCGCGCATGGTGTCCAAATTCGGCAACGACAGCCCTGAATTCCGGGCGCCCTCTTCCAAAATGCTCAACACCTTTATCCTCAGCATGCGCGGCACGCCCTACTGCTACTACGGCGACGAGCTGGGCATGACCAACATCAGCTTCGACAGCATCGGACAGTACCGGGATATTGCTGCGATCAACGGTTACAAAAAAGTAGCCAGCGCCGGCGGCGACGTGGAGCAGTACCTGAAAGAACTGAAATTCCTCTCCCGCGACAACGGCCGCACGCCCATGCAATGGGACGGTTCGGAACACGCCGGCTTCACTGCCGGCACGCCCTGGCTGCCCGTCAACCCGAATTACACTCAGATCAATGTCCAGGCACAGGAAAGCGACCCCAACAGTTGCCTGAATTATTTCCGGAAAATGGTCCGGCTCCGGAAAGACAACCCCGTCCTCGTTTACGGCGGCTACGAGCTGTTGCTGCCCGAACACGAGCAGGTGTATGCGTACACCCGGACGCTGGGTGAAGCGAAGATGCTGGTGCTGTTGAATTTCTCGGCTGAAAATGCCCGGATAGAACTGCCGGCGGGGCTGGAAGCCGGCGAGGTATTGATTAACAATTACGATGCGGTGGAGGCGGCCGGTTCGGAAGTAAAACTCCTCCCGTATCAGGCAGTGATCTGTGGGTTAAAATAAATGTACGGTCGGAAGACGGGGAAGCCTACAAAATGGCCCGTTTGTCGCACCTGCCTGCCGGAGAATCAGTAAAAATTGGGATGGAGGCGCAGTGCCCGGCAGGGGAAGCCGCTACCCATGAGTTCCTGTTTTTTTCCCTCGGGAATGAAACGGTGGAGGATTTGAGGAAGGGGGAGTGATAAGTTCCCAGAATTTGTCACAGGGCATTTTGGCAATGAAAAGTAGCTCTAAAAGAGTCATTTCCGGCGCTTCTCAAAATCATACCCCCTACTCATTTATTTAAACCAAACATGTTCATTATTTCTTCTTCATTTAAAGAAAGAGGGTTTTGGTGCCAAATTAGAATGGTATCTCGATGTTCGTTGGCTAGAACCATGCCATTTTTTTTAATGAAAGAAGTGTGCCAGCTGGCATTAGGCAGGTAAATTCTGGTTTTGATATTTTTTCCCAATGCGTACAAAAAAAGTTGGTTGTCGCTATCAGAAACGGAAAAGGCATATTTTCCATCTTTGGATAAGTTAATGCTCCCACCTTCAAATCTGCTTTTTACCGTTAATTGGCCAGTACCGGGGTTTATTTCATACATTTCGGATTCATCTCTGTTGTCATCATAGGAAACGAGGGTATGTTGAACCGGGCCAAATTCGCAATTATTTGTTGGTATGAATCCAACTTTCTGCAAATCAGCCTCAGCATTTATTTTATGTAGCGCATACTGGCTATCCGGTTCTTCATGTATTAAAATAAAGCAATTATCCTTCGAAAAATCGCCATAGATGCCTTTAACGGAATCAATAAATGCATAGTGGCCATTTGGTTCAATTTTATAAAGAAAAGAATGTTTGGATTGTTTGTCTGAAGTTAAGGCTAGTTTTTGGTTTGGCGAGAACTCGATAAAATCCGCCCCCTTGAGTTTTTGGATGGTGTCAAATTGGCTGCCTTTATTTTTTTTAATCAAAACCGGGCTATTCGCCGATTGTTGGTTGATAAAGAAAACCTTTTCGACAGGTGTAACATTTAAAAATGCACTGGTTCTTTCCAGACATTTTTTGAAAACATGATCCTTTAGTTCATATAAAAAAACTTTGTCTTTGTCTAAATTATTTATGGTTCTTATGAAACGGCTATCTGAAGAAAACTGACTCATCCATCCTTCCAGTTCTCCTAAAAATAAAAGCTTATTTTCCACAATAAAAGAAAGGTAAGTCAGGGATTTAGAACCACTATCTGTTACTATGTATCGACCATTTGGCGAGAACTCGCCTCCATACCCCAGCATGCTATCGATAAAGATCAGGTGTTCGGGATCGGCAATATTATACAGGTAGCTATAAAAATGCTGGTTTTCCCCTAAGGGGTTTTTACCCCTGCTCATTGTCAGCACATGACTGAGCTGTGGAGAAAACTTTATACTTACGCCTTTCATAGGGCCAACAAACCGGACTAGCTTATCTTCCATAATTTGGTACAAAAAAGAAGAGTCGTTTTGAGTATGCTCGGTGATAACAATTTGGCTATTTGAAGAAAACCTGCCTTCTATTCCTCTTAGAGTGCCCACCAAATCCAGACTGCTGTCATTCATCTTAAATAAGAAGCTATTGGGGAAATTGGAAAAGATGGGGTTAAAATTGAAATCTCGGGAATGGGTCAACAAGAACTGGCTATCCGGAGAAATCGAAAATTTATTTCCAGTCTGGCGGGTATATTTTTTACTGCTCTTCAACAATTGAGGATTATGGATGGCATTGTTTATGGCACACTCGTACAACAGTTGCCTGGATATTTCGCTTTTTTGGAGCCGGTGGGCCCGAGCAGCCAGTAAAAAGCTCTTCTCAAAATTTTTGTTTTGCAGCTCGGCAACCGCTTCGTTAAACAGGGTTTTCTCTCTGCCGTTGATCCATAATTGCGCCAGCACAAAACACATCAATAAAAACAGCAGACTCAGGCTCATCCCGCTGGCCAGGCGGCGTTTTTTTCTGGTGTTGATGGCTATTATGCTCCTTTCGATCAGCTTTTCTTCGGCGGGCGTTTTTTGCCTCATGCCCGCTTCTCCCTCCTGGATCAGTTTTAGTTCTGCCTGGCTTAATAAGACGTTTTGGGCATTCTGAGCCAATATCGCCTTTTGTTCCAACAATTTCCTGGCGGCTTGCCCGGGCCTGGTAGAGCGTTCGAATTCTGACCGCAGGATCGGGGCGAGCGTATCGTGCGAAAGCCTCAGAGCGCCGGTTCGTTTTACCGGGTTCCAGTGGTTGGAATCGTCATATTCCAGTTTTTCTACAATTAGCTGCAGATCGACCAAAGTGCTGAGAAGCAGGCTGATGTCTTCGACGTGGGCATATTGCGCTGTGATCTCTTCAATGGCATACTCTTCGGAGGTTCCGTATCGGGTGGTGAAATGCCAAAGGATGTCTATTGCCAGGCCTTGTTCGAGGGCTTGGGAGAGGGAGTGTTGGGTTTCTGAGCATTTCTCCTTTGCCATTATGGCTTTATTACCTTTTTCTCTTCACAATCCTTTTCAAAGGTACCATTCGAAACCGGAACAATATTTCCTAAATAGGTTTTAAAGACGCCATTTTCTTTTTTAATGATTATTCTTATGTACTTTTCAGTGTAATCACAATAAGAAAAAC
Organism: Phaeodactylibacter sp.; assembly: GCA_024102975.1. Lineage (GTDB taxonomy): Bacteria > Bacteroidota > Bacteroidia > Chitinophagales > Saprospiraceae > JACJXW01. Next base: position 22,026 of record JAGFJD010000306.1, read on the forward strand.
TTTTTCCAATACCATCAAATGACTGCACAAAGTACATTTTAGCTGCCCAATAGTCATTTTTTTCATAGTAAAAAATGTTCTCAGAAGGAAGAGAAGGCGGTTTTAAATGCGGTTGTAGAAAAGTAACTGGGTATAATCCCTTTATCCTATTAAAATATTCTCTTACATAAAAAGGAGTTATAGTGTCGCTTTTTGTATAACTGGATACAAAAATACTCGAGCCAGGATAAAACAACTCCAATACTTGATCTAATTCTTCTGAAGAAAGACCGTTCTTTCTGCTGATGTGCTCCTGTAAGAACCAAAGGAATTTTCTGACTTTGATTTCTGCTGAGTCTTGATAAAGTACTTTGGCTATTTCTTCGTCAGGCCTATCGTCATTCTTCAATTCGACAGAGTCAACTTCAGACGGCTCCGGAAGTATTAGAATATCCGGAAAACGGCTTTTACCATTAACAATTCCGTCAATTTTGAACTTGCCGAGTTTCCCTTTTGTATCTCTCTGGAATTGAATAGAAATATTAAGGGACCCGAAACAGGAAACACTATCTGAAAACCAGTTTTTTTTATTAACCCGAGCCACAATAGCAAACACATTTTTATTGGGTGGCAGAATATTAAGTTCCTCGATTTCAAACCCTTGTGTAATTTCATCTTTATTTATCAGGGCCAAGTTATACAGATATTCCCCTACATTAAGCCTAGTATTGGTGGGAGGGATGTCAGAATAAACTTGAACACCTGGACTGTGAAAAAATGCTTCGATAATACTTTCTTTCTTGTCAGGAAAACCAGGCAGGCTTTGTAAGGAATTGAAATACCTTTCAAGCAAGGTTCTGACTGAATCTTTTGCTTCTTTTATTTCTAAATCATCTAATTTGTCGAGATAGTTTTTTTCAACTTTTAAAAAGTCTCCATAAGTGCCAATTCCAATAATTTTTGCCGATTCTTTAATTTCCTTTATGGATTTCTTTTTGTATTTAAGTGGAAAAGCCCAATAAATCACAAATACATCCTCTCTATTGACAGGATTTTTGTCGTAGGCTCTTATGCCATTGACCTCCTGGACAAAAATTGTGGGGATAACTGCGTATTGACCGATAAATTTTTCTTTAAACTCTCCTTTGTTTTTCAGAAAACGGCTTTGCGCCAATTCAGGCAAGACTTCTTCTTCCAGCAATACCGGATAATAGTAATTGGGCCTTTTTTTGTTGGAAATATCTAAAGATTGAAAGTGTTCAAGTTCAATTACATTATTAAAATACTTCCTCGCAGTAATAGAAAATATTGCACCACTGGGGAGTTCATTGTTGTAATTTTCAGGCACATTTACTTGCTGCCATTTATCGAACAGATTTTTATAACTATTCTTTAGTCCATCCTGTTGCTCAGGTTGCTCAAATTTATTTATGGTTTCATCATAATTTTCAAAAATGTTTTTCTCCATCTGCCGGATTTCGTTTCTTTGCAGAAAAGACAACTGAGCAAGAGATTTTTGCCGACAGAGAAAAGCCGACAAAAAACACAACCAGGTTAGAACGATTGTCGCATGGTTCATTTTTACTACATTTTATCGTAAAAGAACATTCTTATATTCTTTGAATTTTCGTAGCCGCCACATTTCCCAGGAGAACTTCACAACAACCTCCTGGAGTCCATTTACCATTTAAGTAACAACCCTTTTCTGCCAGTATTATCTCAATTCTCTTCCATGTTTTTTCCTGGTATGCTACATTATTGACAATTTCAGAACCAGAAACCACCTTTGATTTCACGCCTTGATAAATCTGTACAACTTCAGCTACTCCTATGTAGTAACCCTTCTCTTCATCGTATCGAAAATCACGGATGAGCTTGATCTCCGTCCATTCTATGTGGATTTCATCATATCTGCTATTCTGGAAAAGCCCCTCGAAATACTGAGCAATAAAAAAAGTATCCCGGGCATCAGGCCTGGCCCAGCTTTCGATGATCTCAATAAAATTTTCTTCACTTTCAAACAACTTCAGTGCTACGCCTTTTTGTTCTTCGCACATATCTCTTTTTCCCCGATCTTTACTATTCCTGTTTTTCGCGATATAACCAATAATATTGCCCAGTTGAGCTACTTTGTCTTTGGCGATTTGCGCAAAGTCTTCAGTGTTAGTGCATCCCTTTGTTTGAATGAAGTCTGCTCCTGTTGTTTCCCCAGTTACTCTAAAAGTCAGCTGAGCAACTACGCTGTCTTCATTTAAATAAATGTGATGTAGTTCTCTTTTTGCTGTCCAAATGCTGTCTTCAAGTATTGGCCTTAGATCATTTTCGTTTTTTATAATACTGGTTCCGGATAACTCATATACCTGAGCTTCTTCATTGTTCACCAGATCAAGGAACTCAGCTTGCCAGCCTTCTTTTTTTTGGCCGAATATTTGGAGGAGTTTTTCCTGGAGCCTATCGTTCAATAAAAAATTGTGGATTGGTTCTTCTTTCAAAGAGACCAAAGCAGTATCTATAGCAGGGGAATCAAGCCCCTCAACAGCTCCAGTTGTGTCTGGCTTCATTTTTAGGCCGAATATTTTAAACACTACAATCAATAGGGCAATCAATACGACAACCGAAAAACTCCCCAAGAGGAGTTTTCTTACTTTGGTTGCCCTCCGGTCAGGCTTCTGCGAATCTCTGGGCTCAATTTTACTTTTTTCGCTATCTGTTGTCCGGACTGTTTCGACGGGCTTTTCATGCCCTTCATTTGATTTGGTATCTTCTCCTGGCCTGAAAGACCTATGCTCTTCCAGCGTTTCCCAAGCCAGTTCGAGTTCCCGTATTTTCTGCTGCTTGCGCGTAAACTCGTTGTCATCCAGGGCGTCCAGACCGGCTCTCCTGCTTTTATAATTTAGTTCGACTTCGTCTAAAGGATCACCCGGTTGACAACCTAATATTTTACAAGCCTCTTCAATCGACATGGTATCGTTATTTAAGAATTTCCTCGTTTTTCCAGCGTACTTAAATCAATGATCCAAAAATGGTTACCGGTTGGCGCTGTGAAAACAGTGTCCAGGCGATGGTGCATGCTGTGTTCACTTCTGATCAGCCAGGCTTCATAATGGACGGACACCGCTTGTTCGCTGCTGGTGATCTCCTGATGATCGACGTATAGCGTTCCGATTCTCCACTTTTCTCTTAAAGGGCCCCTTATAATGATATAATGTACGTTGGCGCTGTCTTCGGGAGAATATTCAATGATACAAGGCGTAATAAATCCCTTGCTTTTCCTGGTTTCGAAATCTTCTCCGCAGTCCGAAAAAGGGCCAAATACGCTGGGGTCCGCATTCATTTCCATGATTTCAGAGCCCCAGAATCTTGCCTTTCCCGCTGTTGGGTTGGGCGGAGGCACCATCCAGATTGTAGATTCCAGACTGCCCTCTGAATCCGTTTTGCTTTTGAATTCAACTCTAATATACAAAGTTCCTACAATCCTTTCCGGAGGAATGAAAGGGATTCTCAAAGAAGAAATGACAATGAATAAAATGATCACCGCCGCCAGCGAATTGCTGATCAAGTCCAGCATGGAAAGCCCGATTGCCGATGGTGTTTTTTTCTTTGCCATATTGTCTAGTCTAGGCGGCACTGAATGCCTGCTATGTAAATATCTGGGTCATTTGAACCGTTTTCAACTACGCGGAGAACGGGCTGGTTCAGATTTTTTAATTCAGCTACTTCCGAACACTTTGCCAGTTCCGCCAATGTGATAAAAACGGCAACCGAGTCCCGAGGACCAATATGCGCCGGTTCGTTTAACACTACGCTCCATTCTCCCTTTACTATGCCGTGCCGCACAACCAGCCAGTCATTGCGCATGGTATCGGCCGAAGTGCTTTGGCTTAAAACGCAGTTCGGGACGTCGCTTTCGAGTTTCAGGGCACCCTTATTTCCTATTAGCTGTATCTGTGCCAGCAGGATGTTTATCTCTACCTCTGGTTTTTCCTTCTTGTTAAACGTGGTCTTCGTATAATTTTTGCCTTGCAATGATTCCTGCGGCAGGTTCAACCGCTTTTTATCATTCCCTTTCAGGGTGACGGCGACGATCAGCATGAGCAAAATGACTCCTCCTAAGGCATTGGACAAAACATCCAGCAGGGAAAGGCCAAAAGGGTCAACCGGTTCTCTTTTTTTTGCCATGATCAGCTGTTTTCACCCTCTGCCTGTTCAAATTGGGGCGGCAGATACCCCACTGCTTTATGTTCCAGCTCTTCAAAGAAATTGGCTTCAGCTTTCCTCGTCCGGGCCAGGAAGAAGGACATCGGTACCAACCAGATCAGTGCGATAAAGGATGTGTCGAATGCCGTCCCTAATGCTCCGGAGACTTTGTCCAGGGCAATGCCTTGCTCTACCGTAGTAGGAGCGGAAAAAATAGCTCCTGCATTTTCCATCGCCAGGATGATCCCAAAAATCGTCCCGATAAACCCGAAGGTCGGCGTAGCCCAGATGAGGAAATTGATGATCTCGTATTCGCCAATTTCGACGGAGTTGCGATAAGCTTCTACCCTTTCCCTGGCTACATCGTAAATAGAGGCTTCGGGGTCGCTGTTTTTTATGTTGATGGTATCCTTGATCAGCCTGACCGGCAGGAACATGCCCGGATAATTGCGCCTGTCGTCCAGTTTTCCAAAATAACCCGATAGTATGTTCCAAACGTTGAGAGAATCTCCATGCCAGGGCAGCCGGTTGTGGTAGTTGAGGTAGGATTGCATCCTGCACCAGGGCATCCTCAGCAATAGCAGCATGATCAGGCACCAGACGGCGGCAGTAAATGTTACCCATTGGATTCCTCCTCCCAAAGCGATCAAACGCCTCCGGGGATGCGAAATGCCGTTGTCCAGCTTATCCCGGAGATACTGGACGGAGCTGACAAATATAAAGCGTTTCCAGTTAGCGGAGTTGATGCTTCTCGAATCGCCTTCGTAACTTTTATGCAAGCGAATGCTGTCCGCAATTTCATTGGGGCTCAGGGGATCAAAATAGGGGATCAATTTCAGCGTCCACCAACTTCTCCGGAGGTCTCCGATGATCATTTTTTTTAATTGAGAAGCCTCGATACTATTCCCGGCAAAATCCGCGACGGCCTGTACCGTTATCTTCTTTTCCGCAAAGCTGCTTTTGAGCGCTGACCGGATGGAATCCTCCGCCTCAGATATCTTATCCTTCCAATCCGGCAGCAAGCGGTCGATAACGGCGGCAGGCAATTCGTCTGCTCCAACACCGGGGATCGGCTTTTCCCGGGTTTCGATTTTACGAAGGTCCCGCCCGATGCACCAATGTTCAAAAGAGATGTAGATATTCCCAGCGACAAGGACGGCAACCAGGGCCAAAAGAAAAGAAAAAATGACCGTTCTTTGCGGAACATCAAGGGGAGACCGGCCAGAAAGGCTGGATTTCCCGGCATTTGCCGGCCGATAGGCTCTGACCAGCAGCTTATGTGTCCACTTTTTGGGAGGGCCTGTTTCCGGATTTTCCATATAGGGTGAATTTGAATTATCTTTCTACTTTGAGTTAACTCTGTCAAAATATCCCAGCGGGTTGGCGCGCCAAAGCCGGGTATCTTTCCAATTCTCTCTTGCCCAGGCATCGAAAAGCACTTCCTTCGAAGGCATGGCGCCGCTGTTTTTTTCCTTGGGTAAATATACCAGGTCTCCGTCGAGCTTAATAAGTTTATTAATTTGCTCAAGCCCCGTAAAGGGAAAATCCCTGAAGGATTGGGATAGAAAGACGCCCACCTCATTGTCCTTTGCCAGCCCCAGGCGTGTAATCCCGAACCAGGCGTATAAACCGGAAACAGTGCTTCTGGCGATTTGAGTTTTAAATTCTTCCCTGCGCCAATCTTCCCTGTACCTTTGAGCCAAAACGGACCAGTTTTCGTCCCATTCGCCTTCTACCAGATATATACCTATGGGATCATGGCTTAGGCCGTCGGCAATCCTGAATATCTCTTTCCGGGCAGCCGGGTTATCCCGGTAAAGAAGGACTCTTCCGGGCGAATCCCGGTCATAGGCAAGGAAATCCAGCAAGGTGAAACTTTCCGGCCGATCGGCTCTTTCCAGATAGAAATCTTGTTCGGCCTCACTTTTTTGCATAGGCAGCTTCCGAACATATCCTTCCATCAATTCTCCGGCCAGCAAAAATGGTTTTTTGCCATCGATCAATTGGTGTTGATCGGGAGGAAGCCAGGGATTGGCCTTCGCCACCCACGACCAAAGATGGCCTTTGTTGGCACTGCTGACCATGCAAACCCGGGTAGTATCGCTGCCGTTGGCAGCGGCAATGACTTCCAGGCCAGGGTCGGCCAGGCACAGCCAGGCCAGCCAGGGGTCTTTAAAGTTGCTCACTTCCCTAAACCAAAGGTTTGTGGAGGCCTGGGCGCCAGTGCTTTGATAGCTGGCGAAATTACCATCATCTTTTTCTATTAGGTAAAGTAACTTGCCGCCGATGCTGAAGGTTTCCACTAATGGCATGGGCATAATACTGTTCGGGTCAAGGATGCGCTCTCCCATAGCGCCAAATGGCGACTGCCCGGCTACGGTAAAGTTTTGAGGATAGACTTGCCGGATGATGTCGGTATTGCCGGCGAAGTGCCCGGAAATATGCTCTTGCAAAAACGCATCATAGAGGCCAGGGTTCTTTCTTAGCGCTTTTGAATATTCAATGGCGATATCTATACTGCCCGGCCCTTTGTCAAATAGGTTTTTGAGCGGGGCATATTCTGTTGGTTCACTTGGCGAATTGAGCTTCCAGGCCCTCAGATAGTCTCTGGGGATACTTGTTATAAAAGTGTAGTTGTCAATTCCTGGATTTAATAGTTTGACTCCATTATCCAAAGCAGCGAGTTGGGCCAACCACTGGTCAGCTGTGTCGACAGAAGCTATACCAGAAAACCATGAAGAAATTGGTACACCGGCAGCATCTCTGAAATAATATTTACTATCGTTGGTTTTCTTTAACAACAAGCTGAAATTCCCGGAATAGGAAGTATTGGTCAATTTCAAATAATCGGCTAAATCCGTAGCATCACCTGGATAATTGTATAAAGCTCTATCTCCAAATGCTTTTATAATATATTTCACGGATGTATTCTCTGCCCATTCTTTAACCAGCTTGTGTACTATTGAACTGATATAGAAATTTTTATCTCTTTTCAGGTAGTTCACAAAATCAGCCTGAAGAGTTGTATCAACGAGGTTAACAGGACTGTAAAGCAAAGAGCCATTTTCATCAACACATAAAATGTAGTTGTCACAAGCATAAACTGAAAATAAAACCCCGGCACTATTTTTAAATTCATCCAATTCTACACGACAGGCGAAACACAAAATTGTGAGCCAGGCAATATGTTTATTATTCTTAAAATCATGAGACTTGTAAAAGGGCGCAGGTGTTTCTGAGCTTGCTGACCAAACTTCGTAATTGTAGTCACTTAAACCCTTTTTTTGAAGCTTGACTAAAAAGTGTAAAGGAGCGTTGTAGTTGTTATTGGATAGAGCATCGCTCAGGCATTGAGGCCGGTTTTTGGTTTTGTCCAATTCAAAAACAGCTGTTGGATTTTCTGCATAATCAGTACAATCTTTCTTTATTCCATAAGCATTTCTCTGGATGCAATTATCAGGAAGGACCGCAATCACCTTAAATTCCTCATTCGGATTTGTTGTCCACCTTCTTATCATTTCCGGCAGGCGGGATTTTTTATACTGATAACCATCGTTTTGTTTCAGAAACAATATAAATTCTCTATTTTCTTCCTCTCCTGAAACAAAATCAATAAAAGACAATTCTCTGGGAGGAGCATCTTTGTTAATTATATCAGGTTTCCAAACCCAAATGGAATATTTGTTGTTGAATTTTCCTCCAAAAACCAAAGCCTTGTTTTGTTCATCTAAAATTATGTCAAGGTTTGGTTTAGCAATTGCTAACAGCCATAAAAAATAATTCCCTCCTAATTTACTATCTATATTTTCGCTATACCATGTTGGAGCAGTTGAACCGTCAGACTTGATAATACTAAATTTCTTTTCAGAAGGCACCCATTGCAGTTTATCTCCTACCGCTCCATTCTCAATTTTCCTTTTTATACAATCCTTGGCAATTTCTAAGGAACCTGAAGGCGTATTATCTCTTTTTAAACAATCCACATATAAGGATGCAACATGTTTGCCTTGAGGATTTTGAAAAGTAAGACTAATGATCGCTGCTAATGCGATAACAATTGTTTTTTCAGATTGAAAAGCAATAAAGAATGGAGTTTGCATATTCTAAAAATAAATTTCAAGGTTAGGGTGTATCTTCCTATTCTTTTTCATGAAATTCAAATAAGCTTCTTTTTCCCAATCTTCCATCTGTTTCCCGGGCTCTCCGGTTAGAATACCTCTTGAAGGTGGTTTGTCATTATTTTCAGGAATTTCCAAGATGTACAAATCATCTGGGTTGCCTGTTAATAAGGCAATTTTGTTGCCTTCCATTTTTAATACTTTGCAATAAGGATCTGCCACTGCGAGCAAAGCCAGGTAGGGGTTTTTGTACCCGTTCTCGGAGACTTCTCCATACCATTCCACCTTTTCGATCTGCCCGGCATTGGGGCCGTAGATTTCGTAAGTCGTATCTGTATAATTGTAGATCAGGAAGTTCGCATCCGCTGACACGCCGCCTTCCGTATCATTCCATGCCTCTTTCGGGCTGGCGTATTTGTGGCTTCTCCCTCTGAAAACAACACTGGCTTTTATATATTTCACATCCCCCCCCCGGCGCCATTCCTCTATCATGGCACGCAGCGGTTCCCGGAGCGAGGCGCCCGAACTAAGGAGCTCCGTTAAGCGGCTTTTATTTTCTTCGGAATCCAGTTGGATGGGATCGTATGAGAAACCATTCTGTTCTAAGCCGAGGATGTAGTTTTTCCCCTTGTAACGGCCTCTGACGACCGCTTTTGAATTTTCCGGTATGGGAGGAATAACAACGGTTATCGTTGGGTCTAAATAAGTCATAATAGCCAATTTTTCGATCAATCCATAGGATGAATCCCACAAACCGGGACCGATACCGTCTAGCTTTTTGTTCCCGCCCTGATAGGCTATCCATATATATTGGGGGCCCTTCAGCAGGATTAAGAAATCATTGTCGCTAGTGGGGTCTTCCTCCGAATTTTCCCATCCCCAAGCCTCATTGGCTTTCCGGATGTTTTCCCAACCTTCTTTCCTTATAACTATAACTCTTTCCTCAGCCGCTTGTATAGGGGGCAGGCTGATGGATAAAGACTTCATGCTTCCAGGCTTGAACTGGCATTTTTCCTGAACCAACTCCACGCGGCCATAGCTTTTAAAATCCCTGGTAATTGCCCATACGTTACAATTTAGTACAGGATCAGGGCCTGGAAGAACCCAAATTTCATTAGCTACTTTTTTAGAATCTTCAGTTGACGAATTTTTAGGATTCTCACTTTTATTTGGTTTTGCTTTAGTGATCGCTTCTTTGGAGCTTTCATGGCTGTCCCCGTCAAAAGCGCAGCTGTCTAATATCCATTGCAGCTTTTCCTCGTACAAGCTACAGGCATTGCCATCCCCCTCGCTGCAGGCAATATAGGCGTCCATTAGTTCGGTACCGCTACAGGGGCTATCGGTCCCGGTGTATATTGCCGGCACGCTTTGCGCGTTTAACCACGAAGCCAAAACAAGGAGCCAAAAGTTGAATAAGCACTTTTTCATAGCCGTTCAATTTGCGTCCACCAGGTCAGCCATCCATTCCGCCGGGCTTTTCATTCCGATATCCGGCGTATTTAAACCGGCGGCCCTGGCCATCCGCTGGGCAAAACGCCTGCAATCATTGATGCCAAAGGTATACTCGGCATGGATGTATTCCTTGATTACCGGGATAGTGTTCTGAAATTGGGCTTCGCTGATCTTAAAGGTGTAGGAGATGTCGGCCTTTCGGTATTTATCGCTGACGAGCCCCTGTAATGTAGTCGGGTCATCGTCCGTCGGATAAAAACCGAAATTGAAGTTATGAGTGCCATTGTCCACTTCTACCCAAACGTGCCCCAGCCATTCTTCCAGCGTGGAGATGTTGGCAAAAAACGTGATGGTGGCTGTTTTTTGAGCAAAGCCTTCAGGTACATTGACAAACATACAAACGGCCAGGCCAATAAATAAAGCATAGTTTCTCATGGTTCAGGTTTATTTGCTGTTTTGCAGTTTTCTTTCGTACAATACCCCCTGCGCGTAATTCCGGTCCTCCAATTGCTTATTCAGGACTTTCTGAAGTACTTCCATCATTTCCTTTTTGTTCTTGAACCTTTGCCTGATGTAGTCGGCCTGCTTGAACTCTTCCTTTTTCAGGCCTTCTAGCTGCAGGTCGATGGCCCGGTCAAAATCCAATGCCTGTAAGGCCTCTATGGCTTCCCTAGAGGTTATGCGCATTTCCTGGGCAAAATCGGCCATCAATTGTTTTTGGTCCAGTTGAAATTCGCCGTTCAAAAGCTGCTGAACCTGGCTGTATTCAAAACCCAACCTGGATAATCCTTCCTCCAGCAACTTTTTCACTTCAACCTTTTCTCCCTGTATGGCCTGGTCCAGCACAAAAGCGCCTGTTCCTATGGCGTTTTTGATCATGTCGTTTTCAATGGCGTTGTCCAGGAAAACCTCTAATGCTTTTTTGATCTCTTCCTGGTTACCGCTGTTGATAATTGCTCTCACCGAACTCTGGTATCTTCCAAAGTAACTTCCGTATTTGTCCAGGGCGGCGTCTGCTGCGATTTGCAGCGCACGGGCATGGTTTTCGGCTTTTAAAGCGCCGAGGGCAGCTTCTATTTTGGCGGCGCTGATACCGGTTTTCCTCTGCACCGCATTGGCCAGGGTAGGGATCATCCTCTCCAGGTCTATACGCTCTCCGCTTTGCGCCTTCTCCAGCAAATAGGCGCCGGCGCCTATGGCTTCTTTGATGATATCCTTGTCTACAAAATTATCGACCAGGGTTTCGACTGCCTTTCTGGCGCCCTCTTCGTCAGGGTTGTCGATCAGGTCATTGATTACTGACTCGTACTCCTTGAAATACTCCGGATAATAATCCCGAGGAATATTTTTGGCGCATTTCAGTGCCTCTTTGTAGTCTTTATTTTTCAGGTTTCTTAGGGTACACTCAAAATGTTCCTTGCTCAGTTTTGCCCGTTCCTGCACTGTTGTGCCAACAGCGGAGAGGGCGGCATCCTCATAATTACCGGCTATGAAGTCCTTGCAATCTCCCCGATAGGCCGCAGGCACGTATGGGCACGCCATGCTCTGAACCTGATTGCGGGTGAATTTTTCCCAGTCTTTATCTTCTGCCAACTGTCTAAAAGCACCTACATTCATGTGCTTTAATACCGGAATGCTGGACTTTTTGAGGTATTTATCCGCTTGTTTAAATACTTCTTCTTCAATCTTTTTTCTGGCCTTTTCCTTAATCTCTTTAATGCAACGGCCGTCGTCCTGTATATTAGAAGCAAGTGATTTAATGCAGTCGCATGGAATGTATTCACAGTATTTGTTTATGTTTCCAATATTCAGGCCATATCTATTCAGGTGTTTAATGGCGTCCGACAGGTCCAGTTCGTTCAGCAAACTTTGAAAATCGGGGTTCTCTACCAGGTTTTTTAATTTTTTTAAATCCTGATAGATCATATATGCATATTTCGTTACGTCTGTTATGTGGTTCATCGCAGTATCCAACTCGTCCGGAGTGATCTCATCCTGGAGTTTCGCTATCGAGGAAGCAATCCTGTCCATCACCTCCGGCATGATCATATAGGCGAGGGTCAGTATTTTTTCCACCTTATCCTTCATTTGGCAGCCAAAAAACGTGCAGTCGATGATATCGGTGAAAACATCAACCAGGACGGCGAACCACTTGGAAAAGGAGTAGCTGACTGGGAAGGGGCCCTCCAGGCCGTTTCCTTTTTTTGAGGGTCCTGGGGGGTCATCAGTTTTCTCGTCTCCATATTGTTCCCGAAGATTCTTCATTTTTTTTTGAGCGCCCTTGTCCAGGGCAATTGCTTCAACTGCCCCTCTTACTTTTTCCAGCCCTTCCAGTTCGCTCAAATCCTTGGGAAACTCGCTCAGCTCAAATTGTTCGAGCTTCCGAAAACTATTTTCCAGGTCTTTTTCAAGTTCTGCCAGTTTCTCCGGCGAGACAATGTGCAGGTGCCCACCACTCCGCAATTCGGGGAAGCTCGATAAACTAATAGGTTTGCCTTTGGTCAAATAGAGAGAGGAAACAAAAATATATTTCTTATGAGGTTCCAAGGCCGGATCATTCCGCAGCTGATAAAGCTTGTTAAAAGCATTTTTTTGTTCTTCATCGCTGTTCCAGGGGCCAAACCAATAGCTTGTAAGTTTCACCCGATAGGCGACATACCGCTCTCCTTCGGCCGGCATTCCTTCCTCTAAAATTTTAGCCTTCCATTCATTTGCCCAACCGCCGATGCTCTCCTTTGCACTTCGGTTATTATTTATTGCCACAAATTCATCCAAAGCGTCCCGGGGAAAGATGTAGGCACCGAGCCTGGCCTGCCCGGTTTGCGAGTATATGGCACCACCGGAGCAAATCCAGATCAACAAAACTGCGAAGGGTTTAAGAAAGGGCAATGGGTCAGGCATAGTTATGGTTTCAGGTTCCTAAAAATAACATCTCCGGTTTTGCAAACCAAGTGTTTTGCAAAATTTTTTATGTCTTTTGGCAAAAGTTGCCGCATAAATATGCCAATTTTGCTAATTTCCTGGCATAATAACAGGCAACAAAGCAAATAAACCACTTTTCAATAAGGGTTGCAAGGCAAAAACACGGCCGTGTGCGAACTGTTATCAGCTCAAAACGAAAAAATACCTAATTTGCGTCAGCCAACCAGCAATGTGTCCGCCTGCGTCGTTCAGGTTACAGGCTGTTTATCAACAAAAGCAGAAAGAACCGATGGAAGATTGGGACGCCAGGCTGCTCAGCCTTATAAAAGAGCTTAAAGAGGAGCAGAAAAAGATATTTGAGGCGGGGGTGCAGAACGCTTTTCCAGACTTGAAGAGGATGTCGCAAATATTCGACGACTATTATGTCCTCAACAAACTGAAAATTTATTGCCAGTTGCTGAGTTATCAGAAGTTTGCCTCGCAGAAAATGTTGCCTTGCAGGGCAACTGACCTGCGGCTCATGCCTGAAGTCCTCGCTTTAGCAAAGAGCAACCCGGGCGGGAACATAGGGATAACCGTCTACTATTTAATTAGCCGGTTATTTGAGTCGGTGGAAGACCCAAGTGTGCCTGATAAGGAATTGTTCGCCGAATTGGAAGATTTGTTCGGGCAATCAATCGGGCAATTCAGCGTAGAGGAACAGGTTGAAGTTTTTTCCTTTTTTACGAACTACTGCATCTGGAAGGTCAACCACCATCCCCATGACGGCCTGTATGGCCAGAAGGTCGTTTTGTATAGCGGAAAGGTAATTGACTTAAAATACAATGTACGCAAAAGGAAAAGGCCCCATCTGCCTTCCAGCATTTATAAGAATGTAGTCGTAACAGCCTTACAAATAAACGACCAGCAATTCTTTAGAGATTTTCAGATAGAGGGCATGGAAGCAGAGGATTACGATAAGGGTTTTCAGGGAAAATTTGAATGGGTCGACAACTTCATCCAGACCTACAGGAAAGTGCTATCCGCACAAATGGCAAAGTTGTATTATCCATACTGCCGGGCCTTGGTGCTTTTTAATGCGGGAAGGTTCGAAGAAGCCTACCATGCTTTGGGCAACCCGATGCGAAAAAGAAAGATTTTCATCAATATGAACATCAAAATGCTCCAGCTGAAAATCCTGTACGAGCTTAACCTTTCCAACTCCGCCTTGCTTGGAAGGGAAGAAATCGACATAGAAACGGTAGCGGAGCGTTTCAGGAAAACAATTGGTTTCGAAAGAAAAAGCAGGAAGCAACTGTCTTACCACGTGGGCCATTACCAGCAATTTGAAGAGTTGTTCAGGAAACTTCTGAAGCTGTATGAGGGGTACCAACTGGGCCGCCGGGCTGAACGCGATGAACAGTTTAAGAAAACCAGGAACCAACTGATAGAAGAGGTCAAAAATACCAACCCTCCTTCCAAAAGCTGGTTCCTGGAAAAGTTGGAGGCGCTTTAATTTTTTCTGATGGCGTACGCGCCTGATGAAAGGTTTTGCCAACTGAGCAAATAGCAGCCCGCCGAAAGCCCGGATGCGGAAAAGAGGAGAACCCCGTACTGTTTGTCATAAACCTGAACTGTTGCCCCTCTTTTTTCGTCCCGTAAATGCAACTTTATGTATCCATTGGCCCCGATGGACTGCTTCGGCAGCGATCGGCAAGGCGTTTCCTGAGAACCTTTCGCCAGGAATGATAACGAAAAACTGCTTTTTCCAGGTATGGCGCCGTTTTCGGAAATACGGAGTTCGATGACGTCGTCCTGGATGATCTGAGCTTGTCCCTGATCAGGCACTGCAAGGACAAAAAATAACAGCATCAAAAAACTGGTTTTTGAAAAGCCCATAACATTGTACTTTTGTAGATGTTATGGAAGGCCTTCCTTAAAAAGCTGCGCAGCCGGAATTCACGCGTCGACGAAACAAAGCTACGTTGGCCGGGCAGCGAAAGGGACGCAAAACGATTGTGCAATCAGTTTGCAAACCAATGCTTATGGATACGATCAAGGAATTCTGGGAAAGCGTCGCTTTGAAACTCGCAGAAGAGTACCCCAAAACAACGCCCGATACGTGGCAGAAAAAGGACATCCTCCTTTTCCTGGATCGTTTTGACCAGGAAATAGTGCGTTTATGCAAGGCTGATGCGGACAAGAGGCGGCTGTGCAAAATACCTTATCTCAAGAATGTAGGTTATGACTATGAAGGGTTCGCCAGCTTTTCTTACGATACCTTTTTGAGGGTTTTCCGGTATGAGCAAAACGGCAGCGTCAGTTTGCGCCACCGTTTTGCCATCTATTTAGGTTACGATTCTTTTGAACATTATGTCAATGAAAAGTTGAACGTCGGCAAAGAATCCAACGACCTGCTGCGAAGCCTTCCCCTCATACCTCCCTATTTGACAGCTGACACCTACGATGCTCCGTATTTGGGCCTTCAAACTTTTTCAGTTAAATACAGCCGGTTGTTTTATGGCCGCGGGGCATACATACAAAGCATTTTGGACTATTTAAATGACTCCCCCCCCCCCGATGGCCAGCCTAAAAGTTTTAAGAACCTGTTATTGGTCTTTGGCCAAACAGGTGTCGGCAAATCCTCTCTGCTGCAGGCAGGTATTATTCCCCGCCTCTATGAAGGCTGGGATATTCGCTATGCCCGAAGAGATCAATCTACAGGTCTGGTTGAAATGTTCAGGAAGATGCTCCGGGAGAAGCCTAAATTGCTCTTATTGGATCAATTAGAACATTGGGCCCATGGAAATAATCAAGAGCTTGATAGTTTCTTTAATATGGTGTCCCGACTGCTGAATCACGAAACCGGGAAAAACACCAAAGTTATTTTGGCCTGTGCCCCCGTTTACCTGCCCTGGATCACCGAATCTATCGCCCATTCCAGCCTGGAAAGCTGGTCAAAAGTTACTGTTCCGAAAGATCAGTTATGGAACAAGATTGCCACTGGCCAGTTGTCAGAAGAGCTGAACAATGCAGAAGAAAAAATATTCATTTTTCCCTCCCCGGGCGAAAAACATAACCTGTGGAAAGCAATGTCGCCTTTGTTGGAAGAAGGATGGTCTTTAAGATACGGATTTGGAAATGGTGATTCTTCGCTGGCCCAGTTATTCAGAGAGCTCACCGCAGAAAGAAAAAAGCTCCTCATCCTTGACCAGTTGGAAGAAGTTTTCACCAAACCTAACCCTGTATTTGCCCAAAAAGATGGACTGACAGGCGAACAGGCTGAAATTGCCGGACTAGCTGATGAAATATGCCAACTGCTCAGCACGACAAATGTCTTTAAAATCATTTTGTCCTTCCGCGCTGATTATCTGGCGGAAATAGAAGACGAACTGGAAAAGCGGCTCCCTAACGAATTTAAAAAGTTCTTGATCAAACCGCTAAACAGAGAGGGGATCGTAGAAGCCATCGAAGGGCCTTTGATCGACGACCATTTTGAGTTGAAATATTATGATGGCTTTGTCGATGATATGGTTCACCTGCTTAAAGAAGACAGCGCGGCAAGCATAGCTCCGGCTCTTCAGGTTATCCTGAAAAAGTTGTGGGATATTGTCAAAAACGATACCCGGCACATCACCAAAGAAATTTTCGAACAGGCGGTCAGCAAGTAGGGAACCATCCTGGAGGCTTTTGTGAAAGAGCAACTGGAGTGGCTAAACAGGAACATCCCGTAAGTGTTTTCCGTTGTCCTTTGCTTGAATTTGGTAATTTGAGGGTGAACCTGTATGATATTCCGGAAAATAGGGAAGCATAAGAAAAACACCTGCTGAAATTTCCATAGTATAAGAAAAAAGGTATATTCAACCACCAACCAAAACAGGAACCCATGCAACCCCTCACTCGTCAATCTGCCCGCCTGCCTTCCCTCCTCTATCACGCTATCCTGATCGTGCTCGCCGCGTCAGGCCCGGCGGCAATGAACGCACAATCCCATCCCGAAGGCCCCCTGGGCGACCTATACCTGGCCCGCCAGGGCGGCCTGGCGCAGTACTCCAGCGCCGACCCCACCGGCGGCAACAACGACAAGCGGGCGATCCGCCCGGGAGAGACCCTCGTCCTGGCCGACCACCAGGGGGCCGGCGTGGTGCGCCGCTGGTGGATCACCATCGCTCCCCGGAACAGCGTAGAGATTCACCGCACCCTCATCGTTCGGTGTTACTGGGACGGAGAAGAGAACCCCTCGGTGGAAGTGCCGGTGGCCGACTTCTTCGGGATGGGCTTCGGCGAGTGGAAAGATTTCATCTCCCTTCCGCTCAATATGACGAGCGGCGGGTATAACTGCTACTGGCCGATGCCCTTTCGGCGCAACGCCCGCATCACCGTGGAAAATACCGGGAAAGTGCCGGTGGAGAGTTTTTACTATAACATCGACATCCGCACCTACGAGGCGCTGCCGGAAGATGCCCTCTATTTCCACGCCCAGTACCGGCAGGCGCGCAGCCGGGCAGGCCAGCCCATCACCGTGCTGGAAACCAGCGGGCGGGGCCATTACGTGGGCACCCTGCTCTCCATGCAGCCCGGCCAGGGCCGCCACTACGGCTACCTGGAAGGCGACGAACAGATATACGTCGACGGGGAAAAAACACCCGGCATCATCGGGACGGGGACGGAAGATTACTTCTCCTCCGGCTGGTACTACATCACCGGGGAATACAGCGCGCCCTACCACGGCGTGACGATCAGGGACGACGAGCGCGGGCGCATCAACAC
This sequence comes from Phaeodactylibacter sp., assembly GCA_024102975.1. Taxonomy (GTDB): domain Bacteria; phylum Bacteroidota; class Bacteroidia; order Chitinophagales; family Saprospiraceae; genus JACJXW01. Next base: position 39,443 of record JAGFJD010000306.1, read on the forward strand.
CTACCGCTGGCATATCGAAGACCCGATTCCCTTCCAGCAAAGCTTCCGTTTCGACATCGAGCACGGCGGGACCAACGACATGCCCGGCGTGGAATACGCCTCGGTGGCCTACTGGTACCAAACCCACCCCCATCCGGCCTTCCCGCCGCTGCCGGAACAGCTCCTGCCCCTCTCGCAGATCACCAGGCCCTCTGTGGAGGGCGAAACGCTGATCGCCCGAAGCCGGGCCTCGGAAGGGGAACTGCGCATCCAGGAAATGGGCGAGTTCGACGGCCGCTGGAGCGGCGGCGCCCAGCTGTGGTGGGTTAACGGCCAGCCCGGCAGCCGGCTGTCCCTGCCCCTGGAAGCGCCCGAAACAGGCACTTATGAACTGGTTGGCTTTTTCACCCGCGCTCAGGATTACGGCATCTTCCGCCTCCTGGCCAACGGCCAGCCCGCCGGCCACCTCGTGGATGGATACGCCGAACGGGTAGAGCCGACCGGCCCGGTCTCCTTCGGCAGGGTCAACCTGAAGCAGGGCACCAATGAGATCGTACTGGAACTGCTGGGCAAAGACGCCCGCTCAGCCGGCTTCGGCGACGGCTACCTCGTGGGTATCGACGGGTTTTTGCTCTACCGGTGAGCATTCCATAGCAGTGAAATACCTCGATATATATGGAAATAAGGAAATACTTTGCCTGCCCAAGCCTGGCGGCGCCTCCCGGCACATTTCCATTCATTTCCACACATTTCCATACATTTCCATTCATTTCCATTCATTTCCCACTCCCCAAACTCAACAATCATGAAATTCCCCTACCGGCTATTCCCCATTTCAATCCTTCATCTGCTGGCCTCTTTCGCCTTTTCGGTTTCCACCCACGCCCGGGAGCGCCCTCCCAACCTGGTCATCATTTTCGCGGACGACCTCGGCTACGGCGACCTGGAGTGCTACGGCCACCCTACCATCCGCACGCCCCACCTCAACCGCATGGCGGCGGAAGGCACGCGCTTTACCCAGTTTTATGTCGCTGCTTCCGTCTGCACGCCGAGCCGGGCGGGGCTGCTCACCGGACGCTACCCGGTGCGGACGGGGATGGTGAAGGGGCTCATCCCCGGGAGGGTGCTCTTTCCTAATGATAAAGTGGGCCTGCCGCAGCGGGAAGTCACCATTGCAGAGGTCTTGAAACAGAAGAATTACGCCACAGCGGCGGTCGGCAAATGGCACCTGGGGCACCTGCCGGAATTCCTGCCCACGGCCCAGGGGTTCGACAGTTACTACGGCATTCCCTATTCCAACGACATGGACCACGTCGGCGCCCGCGACGGCCAGCCCGCTTACTGGAACGTGCCGCTCCTGCGGGATACGTCGATCATTGAACGGCCGGCCGATCAAACCACGCTGACGAAACGATACACCGAGGAAGCCGTGCGGTTCATTCATGAAAATGCAGAGCGCCCCTTTTTCCTGTACCTGGCCCACACCATGCCTCATGTGCCTCTGTTTGCCTCTCCCGATTTTGCCGGCGCGAGCGCCCGGGGCCTGTACGGCGACGTAGTGGAAGAGATCGACTGGAGCGTCGGCCGGGTGCTTGAAGCGCTGGAGGAGGCAGGCATCGGAAAAAACACCCTCGTCATTTTCACGAGCGACAACGGCCCCTGGCTGTCCCAGGGCGCCAACGGCGGCTCCGCCGGCCTGCTGAAGGAAGGCAAAGGGATGACCTGGGAGGGCGGCATGCGGGTGCCGATGATCGCCTGGTGGCCGGGGGCGGTGCCCGCAGGAAAAACCTCCCACGCATTGGCTACAACCCTCGACCTGCTGCCGACTGCCGCCGCCCTGGCCGGGACAATGCCTCCGGAGCTGCTCCTGGACGGCTACAACATCCTTCCCGTCTTGAAAGGAGCGGCGCCCTCGCCCCGCGACTTCTTCCTTTATTACCGCAACGACCGCATCTACGCTGCGCGGTACGGCCCCTGGAAGGCGCATTTTTTCACGCAATCCGAGTATCCTGCCGGCCCGCTGGCCGCCCATGAGCCGCCCCTGCTGTTCCATCTTGAAAACGACCCGTCGGAGCGGTTCAACCTCGCCGCAGGCCATCCGGAGGTGATCGAGCAAATCCGGAAGCGGGTGGACGCGCATCGGAAAACCGTAAAGGACGCCAACCAACCGTCGATAGAGGCAGAAGCGATGATCGATCAGGCGCGCGTTACCGGCGGTGCCCTGCGCGTCCAACCGATGGCGCCTTTCGCCGGGTTCTGGAGCGGCGATGCTCAGCTGTGGTGGGTCGGGGCGTCGCCCGGCGACCGCCTGGTGCTGCCGCTGGAAGCAGCGGAGGCCGGCACCTATGAACTCGTCGGCTTTTTCACCCGCGCCCAGGATTATGGTATCGTGCGCCTGCTCGTCAACGGCCGGCCGGTTGGCGCCCTGATGGACGGCTATGCACAGGGAGTGGAACACACCGGGCCGGTGTCCTTCGGACCGGTAGAGTTGCAGGCTGGAGAGAACGAGCTGGCCGTCGAACTGGTGGGCAAAGATGTGCGTTCGGGAGGATACTCCGATGGCTACCTCGTTGGTATTGATGGGTTCCTTCTGAGGTAGGCAGATACCCGCAGAGCACACCACTAGACATTTTCTGGCCCGTGTAAAAGTGTAAGCGTGTAATGGTGTAAAAGAAATTGGCTCCCAATCATTTACACGTTTACACTTTCACACCTTTACACAAGTAGCCCCCAAAATGTCCAGTGGTCTGCCCGCAGAGTACACATTTAATTGAGCAATCCCATAAGTTGACAACATGGCCCACTGCGCAGTAAGCAAAAAATGTTTATCTTATGATGGGAATGGGAATGTCCAATTAACTGTGCCCTTTGAAAAACGCGCCTTGATTTTCAAGAACTCGCGAACAGCGAACAGCGAACAATCCCAGGGGAATTCCTCCCCACCTGAAGCGACTTCGATTACCTAACCTCCAAGTTGATGTTATGAGAAAGCAATTTGAAGCCTACATGGCAGCGGTGAATAACCACGATATAGAAAAAGCACTGCGTTTTCTTTCCGACTCCTTCCAACTGCAATTTCCTGATTACAACACCACCATCGATAAAGAAGGTTTTGCCGATATATTGGGATGGGATAAAGGGGTCAACGGCAAGATGGCTTTCTCGGACCTGGAAGAGGAAGAATATTCCATCAAGGGCAGGTTTACCGAACGCAATGATTTTTTGCAACTTATCGGGATAGCCTCCTTAGAATCAACAATGGTATTCTGGTTCAGCAAACCTGGACGGATCGTCAAACAAGTCTATACGGCTCTGCCCGGCCAGCCTTCCCCTCAGGAAAAAATGCAGCCGGCCGTCGAATGGGCCAAAGAACACCGGCCGGACGAACTGCAGGCGATCTATACCCGTGGACAAATGCGGTACAACCAGAAAATGGGCGAACGGTGGGTGGCCCTGCTCCGGGAGTGGAAAGCGGCAAGTAGAAGTTAAAAAAACACAGATAAGGCCAGGAATGTATCAAAGACAGGTTAAATGCGGCAGAAATCGCAAAGGCGTGCCTGTACCGGATAGGAAGAACAGCTATACTACTAGACATTTTTCTGGACACAGAGTACCCAGAGAAGACACAGAGCCAAACAGAGGCTTGATTATCAATGGAAAAAACTCCGTGTTCTCTGTGTCCAAAACCATTTTGTCCAGTAGTGTGAAAGAACAGCTATATTAGAAGCTGTTTCCGCCTATTCCAAACGCCAAAACGATGATGCGATGAAGAAAACCTTACTCCTGCTCTTATCCCTTGGCCTGCTTCAGCAATGCACCACCTACCACCGCGTCCGGTCGAACAACCTTGTGACGAAAGCTACCCTGCCGGAAGCGCAATTCTACGAGGAGATTCCCTTCAGGCTGGTCCACGGGTTGCCGGCCGTCCCGGTATACATCGGGCCGGACAGCGCCCGCTACGATTTCTTATTCGACACCGGCGGCTACACGGTGCTGTCCGAAGCGCTGAAGGACAAAGCCGCCGGCGTCCACCCAAAGAGTTACATCGACGTTAAAGACGCCAACAACCAAACGGCGAGAATCCACACGTATCTACTGGATCGCCTGGCCGTCGGGCCGGTGGCCTTTCAGGACGTCGGCTTTGCCCGGATCGGCTTCACCGAAGCTGACTTCTTTTCCTGCCCCGGCATCGCTGGCACCATCGGCCCTAATATCATGAAGGAGTGCATCTGGTATTTCGATTACGACAACCACCGGATCATCGCCACCGACCAACTGGAAAGGATTCCCGGCATCGAAACGGCAACGCGCATCCCCATCAAAACCAACAACATCAACAAGCCGCTGATGGAATTTACCATCGACGGCCAAACGGGCCGTTTCACCTTCGATACCGGCGACGACGGCTTCATCACCCTGCAGCAATCCTTTGTAGGCAGCCTGGCACGCGATTACCCTTCCGTCGCTAAATTGGGGCAAACTGTACAGGCGGGGCACGGCAAAACCCGGGAAGATGTATCCTTAATCAGAATTGATTCCATCCGCCTGGGCGGGGTCCTGCTGGAGAACCCTATTGCCGTGTCCAGAAACAGCCCGGCGCACAGCCTGGGCGCAGGGATTTTTGATGCTTACAATGTAGTATTCAACCTGGGGCAGGACGAGGTGTTCTTCATCAAACGGAAAAACGCTTCCCCGAAAGCGGAATGGCGGTCGTTCGGCTTCGGCATCGACCTGGAAGATCAAAAACTGGCCGTAGGCTATATCTACGCCAACAGCCCGGCAAGCAAAGCCGGCATTCAGGTAGGGGATGAACTGGACAAAATCAACGGGGAAGCGTTTCGCTTTTCCGATTATTGCGATTTCCTGAATAATTTTGAGCTGCCCCCCCTGGAAGAGATAGAGCTGGAACTGGTTCGCAACGGCGAACGCTTCAAAGCAAAGCTGAAAAAAGAAAGGATTTTATAAAACCTGACCTCTCCCGTGAAGGGGGCCGGCATCATCGATTGCAATGGCTATCATGGACAAACATCAAACCCCAAACCGCGCCCCCACTCTCCCGGCATGTGCCTGGATCGGCCGGCCCTTCGGCAGACGGAGTCGGCGCAAGCATAAGGCTATGGCCGCCGAAGACCGAGGCGGACTACGGCCCGCCAAAGGCGGAGGCAGATAAAAATAGCGAACTGCGAACCGCGAACCGCGAATAGCGAACCGCAAACAGCGAACCGCAAACAGCGAACCGCGAACAGCGAACAGCGAACAGCGAACCACGCCCCCCTAAAAATTCGTCCCCAACGCCACGCTCACCACTGCCGTTTCCTCCCGCGACGCCCCCACCAGCAAGCTCAGCGTGTAGGAGCGCGACAGCGGAATGAGATAGATTCCGCCCCCGTAGGACGCCTGCCAGTCCTCCTCCGTTTGGCCCTCCTGGATGATCTTGCCCATATCGTAGAAGCCGATCAGGCCGAACCGGATGGGCACGACTGCCGTTTCCAGCTGGCCCACCGGAACGCGCAGCTCGGAGTTGAAATACACGCGGCTGTCGCCGGCAAAGCGGTTGCGTTGGAAGCCGCGCAGGCCCTGGTTCTGGCCCAGCTGGGGCAGCTTGTAGAAGGGCACGTCGCCGAAGGAAGTGCCGTAGCCCGCTTTCAGCCCAAGGGTTAGCGGAAAAAGCCGCGGGCTGAGGAAATATTCGATAAACAGGTCGGTAACCCCATAGTTCTGATCGCCGTCGATCAGGCCCGCCTCCTGGGCGGCCCGCAGGCGGTAGCCCCGGGTGGGAAATACCCGGTGGTCGCGCAGGTCGATCTCCAGCGCAAGTTCGGCATCGGCGATACCGAGTTCTTCGGCGCCGAAGATGCCGGCGCTGTCCGCCAGGATGGTGTTGTCCTTAACCGGCACGTTGTTCTGGCTGTAGCCCACCGTCAGGCTGGCCAGGCTGCGCTTCCAGAACTGCCGCTGCAGGCCGAAACGCCCTTCGAGGCGGTTGAGGCGGACGAGGTAGTAGTCGTCGTTGAACAGATCCTCATCGTAGCTGATGCCGTTGCCGATGCCGAAGAAGTAGTTGAAATTGTCGGGCTGCGCCCAGGTGGCGTGCAGCAGCAGGTCCCATTTGCGGATGACGTGCCGGACCTGGCCGTCGTAGCTCAGGGCGAAGTTGCTCAGCGTGCCCACCTGGAAGCCGAACTTGTGTTTGGCGCTGTAATCGCGCTTGTGGAAATTGCGGCGGGTGAAGGTCACGCCCCCGTTCAGCATCAGGCCGTTGAAGGTGTTGAAGCTGATCACGGCCAGCGGGAAGTAGGTGTTGTAGGCGAAGGCGGTGCGGTCGTAATAATACAGCTCCTCATTCCAGCTGTTGACGGCGCGCCCTTCCGTGCCGAGGCTGAGGACGGCGTCGTTGTTTTTCTCGTACACCAGAGTGCGTTTCCCGCCTTTTTTCACCTGGGAGTTATCGGAAATCACATCTTCTCCGGCACCGCCCACCAGGCGGAGCTTTATTGCCCGGTCCGCCGTTCCTTCCACCAGAAAATGGTCGTCGCCGTGCAGGCCGTAGAGGCGGATTTCCCGCGTCTCCTCCGGCAGGAAGCGGCGGCGGTAGGTGAGGCTGGAATCTTTTTGTTGCCTGATTTCCACGAGGGTGCTGCCGTCGGGGTTCCGGCTGACGTGGAAATATTCCTTTTTGTTGGTTCCGGGCACATCCACGTATCTGGCGAGCAGGCGGTAGAACCGGCCGGCGTAGCCTTCCAGGTCCTGCCGGCGGCGGATCAGCCTGGCAGCGATCTCCTTTCCGGACAGCTCGTAGTTCTCCCGGGGCATCCGGCGGACGGCCCGTTCGAGTTCCTCCGGGGGCAGGGCCTGCTGTACCTCCCGGGCGGCCTGTAACCAGTCTTCCCGCGTAAGGCCATTGCCCAGGAAGCGGTCCATGTGGCGGGCCTGGTAGGTCAGGGAGCGCACGCTTTTGATCTGGTAGCCGAAGTGTTCGAGGTTGGGCACCGCCCATTGCCGCTCGGCCAGCCAGGGGAGGAAGCCGTCCAGGTTGGAAAAGGCGTGGTCGCGGTCGCGGGGGATGGGGCGGACATAGACGCCGTTTTCTTTCTTAAAGCCCGCCCACTTCCAGTTGTCCTCGTGCTTGCTCCAGTCGCCGATCAGGATGTCGAATAGGCGGGCGCGGGCGAACTCACGGGTGTCGAGCCGGATACCCGGGCTGTCGTACATTTCGTGGAAGAGGTCATAGCTCTTATAAATTTCATCGGCATTGCCGAAGGGGAGCGGCCCTTTGCCGCCGTTGGTGGGCCGTTCCTCCACCATGCCCATCATGTTGGCAAAGGTGGAGCGGAACTGCCCCAGCTTCGGGTCGTCCGGCATGACGTACAGGCGGGGCGAAGCGTGCAGGATGCCCAGCTCGTCCAGCATGGGCGCCACGGCCAGAGCGCCATAGGGCTGCTGCGAGCTGGTCTGGTCGCGGGTAATGGCGGCAGCAATGGTGCGGCGCAGGGTATAGCTCAGGGCCGACACCGGGTCTTTATCGACGGAGCGGAAGACATACTGCCTGCCGTCGTGGGTTTGCATCTTCAGGGAGATGGTCTGCCGGCCGCCGCCGCGCTCCAGCACTTCGAGGCCGCCGTAAGCCGTGTCCAGCCGCAGCACCGGCGCCAAAACCGGCGCCGCCCAGCTGGTGCGGTAGTGGGGGCCGAAGAACAGGCGGTGCAGCCCCCCGGCGGCATAGTGGGGGCCGGCAGCCATGCGGACACTGTCCGGCACCGCCGGAGCGGAGGCTTCCTCCTGTAGGGATGGCGCCAGGCAGGGTGCTTTCACGTGGTTGACGGGAATATCCGCCTCCCCGGCCTGGCAGGGCGACCGGTACAGGATGCCGGTTTCGCCGCCGGCAAACCCGTCGCCGGTATACCGCAGGAAGGTGTAGCCGACGGCGCCGTCGGCCTGGTAGTGCAGCTGGATCAGGCCGGGCTCGGCACGCGCCAGCCGCGCCAGGCGGTTGTGTTTTACATAAGAAGCCGAAAGCGGCGCGCCGCTGTTGACCAGGCTGTTGCCGTAGTAGGACAGGATTTGCTGGTTGGCCTCGTGGCCCGACAGGAAGATGACGTTCTCGTACTCCCGCCCCAGGCCGAGCAGGTATTCCGACAATTTTTCAAACCGTTCATTGCTGATATCCCGGGCGTTGCCGACGTTTTCGTGGTAGGCGGCGTAAATCCCGCCCAGGACCGGCGGGAGAAGATGAGTGCGCAGCGGGAAAAAACCGCCGTATTTCCCGAGCGAAAAAGGCGGGAAGTGGCCGGCGAGCACCACGTTGCGCTCCTGGTTCTCCTTGATGGCGTCCTCGATCTCTTCGTGGATGGCAGCCTCCACGATCTCGTCGCACACGGCGTCGGCCGGGATGGGCTTGCGGTAGGGGTGGTTCCACCACTGGGTGTTCAGGGCCAGCAGCAGGATATTGTCGCCAATCTCCACCATGTCCGGCCCCGGGCAGCCATTGTCGATCAGCCAGTCTGCGTTTTCAGGCGCATGCTTTTGCACGTATTCCTCCAGGGCGCGGATACAATCCCAGCCCTCCGGGCCGGAGTTCGCCCAGTCGCGGTCGCCGGGCAGGATGCCCATCTGCACGCCATCCAGGCCGCGGACGAGGCCCAGCAGGGCGTCGACCGGTGCCTCCGGCGGTTGTTTGCCGTCGCAATCCGGGACGATGTCGCCGGCAACCAGGAGGTAAACCGGTTCGCCGGCCTGCTCCAGTTCCTGTCGCAGTTGGCCCCAGTAAGCGTGGCCGGGCGGTATGTCGGCCGGGTTGCCGAGCAGCCAGAGGTGCTGAGCGGGCTGGGCATGGGCGACAGACATCAACAGGCAGGGCAGGCAGAGAGAAAGGAGGTATCGCATAGGCAGGGTTTTGGCTCAGCGGGGCCCGGAGGCCGGTTTTGGAGATATACTGGCGCACGCCTGGCTTTTGCTTAAACGTATGTGTCCAGCGCTATCTGGAGCGCGGACCTCCAGGTCCGCGTCATTGAAACCAGATTAGGCGCCTTGTCTACGCGGACCTGGAGGTCTGCGCTCCGGCCTTTCTAATGTTCTTAAGCGCTAAACACATACGGCTTAAACCAAGCGTGCGCCAGTATAAAAACGGCTCCCGAACAGCGACTAAGTGTTGGTTAAATCGCGAACGGCAAACAAACGTACCGGCAATTTACGCAATACCCCGGAAAACCGGGAAGGTGCGGGAGGGAAAATAAGGTGGGGATGGCCTGGCGGCCCCTATCTCGTAATGGCCAGCTTTGTTGTTTGCCGCCGCCCGCCCTGGTTTATTTCCACCCAATACAGGCCCGGGGGCAATCCCGAGACATTCCATTCAACCTGGCCCCTGCCGGAAGCTTCCATCAGGCGCCGCCCGGCGGCATCGTACAGCCGGGCCGTTATCTCCGCTGCCTGCCCATTCAGTCCGATGAATATCCGCCGGGACGCCGGATTGGGAAACATCCGGATGCCTGTCTGCGCCACCGGGACGCCGTCGGTTCCGGTAACAATCGCATACGGCATATCCGTTTCCGCCGACCCCATCAGCGTCCCGTCCACAGAATAACCGCTGACGCGGAACCAGTAGAGGGAATCGGCGGGCCAGCCGGCAGGAGTCCAGGCGTACTCCGTGACGGGCAGGCCTTCGGCCAGGGTGGCCCAGGTGGCTTTATTATCAAGGCTTAGGAAGACGTCATACGCAACCGGACGGCCGTCGTCGGGGTTGAGCAACTGCCAGCGGATGGGCTGGGTGGCGGGATTCCACGCCTGCCCGGCAGCCGGGCTAAGGATCTCCAGGGCGGGATGCTCGTACTGGTGCAGCAATTCGGCAAAGCCCTGCCCGCTGACGGGCTGGCCGCCCACTGTTCCTTCGATGGCTATCGTACCCTCGTAAAAGCGGAAAGGAAGGGAGACTTCCTGATCGGAATGCAGGGTGGTCATGATCAGGTCAGCATCCAGCGCTTCGCTGGTGAAGCGCCATTGCTGGGCATAACACGCCTCATTGTCCGGCATCCAGGCGTATCCCAGGCGCTCCAGCCCGAAATCCGAACTGGTGACGCTGGTGGAATCGTTCACGTAGGCGGTGAAAATGCGGTAGGTGGCCGTATCCGGTATCTCGTCTTCAAAGGTGAAGATATTCCACAGGTTGATGTCCATGCCGTTGTCCAGCTGCAGGCTGAACCACTCGTAGGGCTCGCCGGTATTGGGGTTGAAATCGCCGTACTGCCGGTCGATCCAGGCGATGCCGCTGACGGGCTCGGTGAGGCCCTGGAAAGTCAGCGTGCCGCTTACCTCCACGGCGGTTTGGGAGTAATAATAGGTATAGTTGTCCACCCCCTGATACAGGAATCCCGTGCCGCCGACCATCAGCGGCGGTTTAAGGGCTTTGTAGTCCAGCTCGATGGCGCCGTGCGCGCCGGCGGCGGAGAGGTGGTACTCAAAGGGTATGAGCTGGCCCTGCGTATCTCTTTTCGTCACCCAGCTTTCCGGGCTGCCGAAGCCGACGCTGGCGCGGATTTCCAGATGATCTTCCGCCAGGGTGGTGTAGCTGGCGGGTTGGGTTTCGTCGTAGAATGCGCCCGTATCCTCATTGGCGAGGTTCAGGATGCGGAAGCCGTCGAAGCCGAGGACGGGATAGTGGAAGTACGTGAGCATGAAAGAGTACTCCGTGCCGGTTTCCAGCCCGGTGACGCGGGCGTTGGTGTACCACCATTCGATGGGGTCGCCCGGGTGGGCGCCCTCGTCCTGCGGGAAGTCCAGCACGCTGCCGGCTTCGTGGTAGGGATAGGTTTTCCAGCTTTGGGCGGCGGCGCTCCCCGCCAGGAAATGAAGGGCCAGCGAGAATAAAACGGAGAAAGAGAAATGGTTCATAGTATGATGGGATTTTGCGGCGCGAAGAGCTTCGACTTCAGGTAGGGCCACAGGAAACTGCCCGGCGCGGGGTTCAGCCCGGAAGTATGGGTAACCAGATGCTTCAGAGTGATGGCATGGCCCTCGCAGGTGGGCTGCTTCATGGAGACGGGCAGGTATTGCTGTATGGGATCGCCCAGTTCCATCTCTCCCTTTTCTACCTGCTCCATCAGCAGGGTGGCGGTTAAGGTCTTGGTGATGGAGCCGACCTCGAAGATGGCGTTTTCCTGATCCGCTTCCCTCACCTGCCCGTCCTCCTTGATGTAGCCGTACCGGTATTCCTCGCCGTTGTGGACGATGCCGACGGCCACCTCCGCCTTGTCCGGCAGGCCGGCGAGGAATGCGTCGATGGCACTTTTGACCTCGGGGGATTGCACGGTCATGGAAAGGGAGAGCAAACACAGCAGGGAGAGGCTAGCGATCTTTTTCATAGATTGTCCCAGTTCTTATTTTTACGTTTTTCATCCAGGTTTTCTGATTGTCCCGGATTTGCCAGGCCTTGAAGCCTAAGATTTATTGATCAAAACCAACCGCCAATTTGCGGATATCCTCCTTATCCCAGGGGTTGACGATGGCGAGCTTCATGCCGGAAACCGGCCCTTTCACCACAAAAGACACCGTGCCATCCTTGTAGCTGTTGTTTTCCACGATCTCGTTCAGCCCGCTGGAAGGCGCCAGCAGGGCGCCGGCTTCGTCCAACTCCAGGCGGAAAGTGTCGTCCCAGAAATTTACGCCGTTCCCCTTGCGGCCGGAGCAGCGGATGGCGAAGGATACCTGCCGGGCATCGCCGCCCAGGCTCTTCAGCTCGCCGCTCAGGATGCGATAGCTTACTTCATTACCGGTTGAAAAGATAAACGTGACTTCATTGCCCTGCGGGAAGCGAAGCGCCTGGCTTGGGGAGAGGGGGGCCTCCGGGATGGCCGTCTCCGAACCGGTGGGTTCCGCTTCCGGGTGGGTTCCGGCGGGCTTCAGTTTGGAATAGCCGGCGATGAGCCCGATCAGCACCGCGGCAACGATCAGGAGCCCTTTAACCCACCGGTTTTTTTTTGCCGGTTGGGGCAGGGAGGCAGCGGTGGCAGCATCCTCATTTTCCTTCACGGGCAAATCGTCAATGAGGGCCAGCAGGGCGGAAAGTATCCGGTTTTTGATCCGGTCCGCTTCCTCTGCCGACAAGGTGCCCTTCAGGTTGTTCTGCTCCAGCTCCTTAAGCCGGTTGTATTGAATCCACAGGGCATTGTGCCATTCTTTTGCCTTCTGGCCTTTGCCGTAGCTCAGCAGGGCCTGGAAGGCCTGCTCCAGATTTCCACTGCCCACCAGTTCCTTCAGATAATGTTTATCCATAGGTTTGTTATCCCGGGACTGTACCTCCGGGAAACAACAAGCAATATCTGCAATTTCCCTGGATATACTGACGTCGAAGAGGTTTGGATTTCCAAATCTTCTTCAAGATTACGGCCCGCTGGGCCTCGGGGAAAAAGTAGGTATTTCAAACAACCGTCATGTGCAAAACGATCAGCCAGGCGCCATTCATTTTCTTCAGGATAAGCAGATTGCGCCCCTCCACCGTTTCGCCCCTGTTCGTCGCCTGGTATTTGCACAGCAGGGTAGCCAGCCCATCGGAGATGTCCATCGTCAGGATTTCAATGGAACCGATGTGCCCCCCCATATCCATCCCCTTTTGGAAATTGGCAATCACCGCTTCCCGCCCGTTGGCCTCCAGGCCAGGCACGTGGGAAGACAAATACCTGGCGCCTTCGGAATAAAGAGGGGCGAGGTTGTGAGCCTCCCCGCTGTTGTAGGCCAGCCTCCATCGTTCGGTTTGCCGCTGAAATTCCCGCAGCAACCGTTCCCGTCCGTTCATCATTTTGAAGGCCTTGTAAACGGCAGCGTGCAAAATGGTCGCGTGATCCTCGTCGAGAATGGGCTCATAAAACAGCCTGATGTTTTCATTACCCGAATTCCTGATGGCGCTCACCAGTTTGTCGGCTACATCATGCATCACCGGGTGTTCCTCTCCCAGGGAGACAAACACTTTCTTTTCAAGACCGGGGTTGGCCCTGAGTATGGAATCTGCGCTGTTCACCAGCGACTGCCGGTCCCACCAAAGGGAAGGGCTGACGATGATGTAATCGTCAAACAGGTGGGGTTTTTTCAAAAGTATTTCCGTAGCGAGGAGGCCGCCCATGGACTGGCCGATGATCGTGCGCGTCCCGGTGGTTTTGTAGTTCTTTTCGATAAAGGGCTGTAATTCCTGGCCGATGAAGTCGATGAACTTTCCGGAGCCGCCGCCGGTAGGCAGGGCATTCAGGTCCTCCGGGTCTGTCGTCGGGTGGGTAAAATCCCGGTACCGGTCGACGTTGGCAATGCCTACTACTATTGATTTGGGCATCAGCTCGTACATATTCATGAACTGAACCAGGCCGGCGATGTGCGGGAGGTCTTCGTGTGCCGAGCCGTCCAGGAGATAGATAACCGGGTAGGTGGCTGCGGAATCCGGGTTATATCCTTCCGGCAAATAGATGTTCAAGATCCTTTTTTCAGAAAGTGCCTTCGATTGTATTTCTTTAATGACTCCAATGGTAAGCGCCTCCTTGCCATTCTCCACTTCTCCGTTTATTTTCTGGGCGGACAATGGAGTAAGCACAAAAACGAGGATTGTAAAGGCAATTAGTTGTCTCATGGCTAATATTAAATTTGGCTTACCACCTGCTCAAACCCTTCCCGGTAAGAAGGGTAAGCAGGCTGCCAGCCGGCCAGCGTATTCGTCCGGTTCTGATAGGAATTGGTCAGCACTTCTACCAGCGCTCCGCCCAGAAAGAGGCGGGCCAGCCATGCCGGGAAATGGCCCGGCTTTTTGCCGCCGGTAAGCTCTGCCAGGTACCGTATCACCCCGGCAAAGGTGGCGGGATGGAAATCGGATACATTATGCGCCTGGTGCATCAGGCTTTCGTGGTTGTCCACCGCAAAGGCCACCGCGCTGGCCGCATCGTCGAGGTGGATGAGGTTGTAATAGTAATCCCCCCTGCCGATGATGGGCATTTTCCCTTTCCTGACGGCCTGTATCATCCCCTGCGTTTGGGCGGAGTCGGGCCCGTAGAAGCCGGCAAAGCGCAGGGTGATGGCGGGCAGGCCCTGCTCTCTGGCCTTCTCGTTGACGATATTTTCCATGGCGACGGCGGAGCGGAGGGGAAAAGGCTGGCGCTTCGCTAACGGTGTCTGGCTGTTGATTACCCTACCCTGCTGGTCCCCGTAGATGAAAAGTATGCTTTGCTGGAGGTAAAGCCCCACTTTATGGTGGAGGGCGGCGCCCGTCAGGTTATCGGCGCCTTCCGTTCGGATGCGGTCGTTCTCCCGCCAGTCTTTGGGAGTAGTCCTGGTTTTCGGGGGGATTTTGGTGGCCAGGTGCAGGATGGCGTCGCAGCCTTCCGTGGCCGCTATCATTTCATTTTTATCGAACAGGCTGCCCGGGCGGGCTTCCGCGCCCATTGATTCGAGCAAAGCCCGGTTGGCTTCGGAACGGGCCAGGCCGACTACCTGGTGGCCTCCTGCGAGGAGCAGTTTCCCCACCCGTTTTCCGAGCAGGCCGGTGGCGCCGGCGATGAATACTTTCATAATGAGCTGGGTTGTATGGCGAAATCCGGAAATAAACATCCAAACTACATCATATTTTCACGTTGCGCCAGAAGGGGGCGGCAAAAAAATCAGCTCTGCTCCCTGATCCACAACCGCAGGATGGTGCCCTTGTAGTACTGAATGCGCACATACAGGCCGTTATCGGACGGGCCGCCCCGGCGCCGGGCCTTTCGGAAGCCAAAGATAAAAATGGGGTAACTGTTTAGGTCTTTTGTTTAACCACATAGGACACATAGCGTTTTCACAGTAGAGCACATAGGCTGCGGCTACTGTGGCCTATGTGAACTGCCTGATGTGGCCTATGTGGTAAATAGTTACAAA
>JAGFJD010000008.1 GCA_024102975.1 Phaeodactylibacter sp.
TATAGGGGTTGGCCGTGGTTTCCAGGATCGACAACCCGCCGGCCAGGATGAACAGGGCGGCAAGGAAATGGCCGTACACCATGGTCTGGCTGGCGGGATAGAACAGAAGCGCGCCGGCGATGAACAACCCCAGCCCCAGCAATACGCCCGATTTATAGGAGAATTTTTTGATAAACAGGGCAGCCGGCAGCGCCAGGCAAAAGTAGGAGCCGTAGAAGGCCATCTGTATCCAGGACGTCTGGAAATCCGTCATGGACATGATCTTCTTGAAGGCGGCCAGCAGGGTGTCCGTCATGTTGTTCGCCAGCCCCCACATGAGAAACAGGCTGGTAATCAGGATGAACGGGAGGAGGGGCGTTTTGTTTTGGTTCATGTACTTGTTTGTGCGCCTAAAGATAAGCACAAATCAGCGTAGAGCAAGCATGTTGTCCTGCATGATGGCGGCCGCCGCTGCCCATTCACCGCTTCACAAACTGCCCTGTCCCCAGCCTCCGCCCCTGCCCGTCGGCAATGGCCAGGCAGTAGAGGCCCGGCGGCAGGCCCGACAGGTGTATCTCCTGGCGGGCAGCCCGGGCAGGCAGCGTTTGCTGCCGCACCCGTCGGCCGCAGGCGTCGTACACTTCCGCCGTCAGCGGCTCTTCCCGGGCCGGCAAGGAGATGTACAGCACATCCGGAGCGGGGTTTGGGAAGGCGGTGAAGGAGAAAACCGCCTCTTTTCTGTCCACTGCCACAACCGGGGAGAATGCGTACTGCCCGTCGTAGTCCACCTGCCGCAGCCGGTAGTAGCTCAGGCCGGACAGGGGTTCGTGGTCGGCGTACGTGTAGTGTTGAGCCTCCTGGGTGGTGCCGGCGCCTTTGACTTTTCCAATCACCTCCCAGTCCCGGCTGCCGGCCGAGCGCTGTACCTCGAAATGGGCGTTATTGGTTTCGGTGGCGGTGGACCAGGAGAGGAGGGTGGATGGGCCGGCCGCCTTTGCCGAAAAATGAGAAAGCTCCACAGGCAGGGTAGCGCTGGTAGAAAAAGTAGCGGTAAAGTTCGATCCGCCGTTGCTTTCAAAAAATTCTGCATCGGGCGTCCCGTTGGTGGGGTTCCAATCCACCTGCGCCCGGAAGTAGGCATCCAAGTTGTAGGTAAGGCCGGGCTGTAGGCCGAGGAGAAGGTCGAGGTTGATAAAGGCTTCCCGCCGCTCGTTTCCACCCCCCAGATCGGTAACCACATCCAGCTGTATTTGCGAAAAACTGCCCGCCGTGCCGCCCACCGGATAAACCCGGTAATGGAAAAAGCCCGACACCACATCATCTCCGCCGTTCTGGTAGGTATATTGCTGGATGTTCGTCACCACGAGCTTCGTCAGGTTGGCACCCAGGTTGACGCCGTTGAACGCCGGGTCGTCGGCAGTGCAGGCGCCGACTTTATAGTATTCGCCTTCAATCTCGATAAAAGTACCGCAATTGGCATAAAAGCCGTATCCGGCTTCCACCCTGGAAAAGCCGGCTGACAGGATCAGGATCAGGATAGCTAATCGTCTCATTTTACTTGTACAGTTGTGTCTGTGTTAAACAATAGCAGACGCCGGCCGATGCATGGGAAGCCCGGGAAAACCCAAAGCGCCAATGCTTTGGCTTTTTGAAAGTACAGGTAAGAGTAACAGGAAAATTCGGTTTTTGAGTGCTTGGCTCCTCTTCCGGGAGATTTAGCTTCAGAATTTGGGATGATCGGACTGAGGGAGAAATATCTTACGGCAAATGTAAACTTTCCCGAACAAAATTGGAAAAATCTTCCCGAAATAAATTCTTCGTGCGTTTGTGCATTTGTGAGGCTGCTCCGAAAAGCCCTCGTGCCGAAGGATCTCGTGCCGA
>JAGFJD010000009.1 GCA_024102975.1 Phaeodactylibacter sp.
CCCGCTTTTGGAACCTCATTTCGGCTATTTTCTTGCCCGTAGCGCTGCTATGAGCAAGAAAATGAGCCTCATGAGAACCCAAAATCAACCATTTTCGCTTCCAAAGCACTACCTCCAAACATGCTCTCAAATAAAGGGCCGGTTGCTATTAATCGGTAATTCCTGGGAATGATGAAAGGCTCGGAGGCCCCACGCAAAGAAGCCATGCCGGAATAGAACGGGCATACAACGCCCCTTCCTGTGGCGCCCGGCCTGCTCGGAACGAAGCTTTGAAAGCTTGTTCTCCCCACACTTCGGCGCCAGGAAACAGCTAACTTCTTTTTCCACCATTTCTGTGCTAATTCATCTGTGCTAAGGCCAATAACACAACACGCAAACAACCTGATTTACTTAACTACAATGTTCGGGTGCCGAAACCCGGCCTTGACACTGAAAGCACAGGGCAAAACTGTGGCAACTTAATGGGAAATCAACGAAAAACCGCTTGTTTGCCTTCACCTGCAATTCCTTTTAAGGGGGGGATCATAAAGGATTGCCGAAAGCACGGTAAAAGAAAAATAAAAAATAATTCCTTACTGTAGCAAGCTTATTTTTTCTGTTATTGGGAAAACGATCTTGTTACTTCAGCAGAAGAAACTTTAAAACCATGTATCCAAGAATCGTCAGGAAGGAGCAAAGTACGTTTTCTCCTCGATGAAGGAGAAGGTTGATCAACTGGGTTCTAGTTCGTTTCGGCTAATGTTTCAAGTAGTTTGAGAACTAACCATTATAGTGAGCCCTCTTTATTCCGTGAGTTAAAGTCTTTCTCAAAAATATAAAAAAAATAGCAGTCAACAAAATAGTTGTATATTTTTTTTAGATTAATTTGTGTTTTTTGTTAATGCTTGATTGTGAAAGGTTTGCGTTTTCTTTTAAATTAGGGGATAGCACTAAAAAATAATACTAAAACCATTCTGCATCAAAGTAATACTATTAAAATGTCTATTCGCAAAGCCACGTTATTATTCAACCTCATTTTAGCTGCTGTAGCCTGCCTGCCAGCCGAAAAACCCGCCCAAAAAGAGGGAAAACGGGCTCAGCTCAATCCATCCTCTCCTTCCGGGCCGGACTCCGGAGGCGATACCGCTCCTGTTAATCCAGATAAATATCTATTCCGTTATGAACTTCGGGAGGCAGGATCGGCACTGAAACTTTCCCGGGAGCTCAGGGAAGTCTCGGCTCTTGGCCTCTCGGCCGACGGCGCTCATCTGCTGGCCGTCAATGATGAACAAGGTAAGGTTTTTTTTCTTGACAAACAACGGGGGCGCATCCTCGAGGAGCTGCCTTTTGGCCCCCCCGGGGACTATGAAGGAGTAGAAATGGTCAACCATAATATATATATAGCCCGGAGCGATGGCGTCATTTATGAAGTGGAATACTCGGGGAAGCCAAATCCCGTTGCGAAACCCCATCACACAGCACTGAATGCCGAGTACGATGTGGAAGGGCTGGCCTATGACCCGGTTAACCGCCGCCTGCTCCTCGCCTGCAAAGGGATTGCCGGGCAGGGTCCGGAATTCGAAGACAAACGGGCGGTATATGCCTTCAGCCTGGATAGCATGCGGCTATCTGATGCGCCCGTTTACCTGCTAAGCGAGGATATGCCCGTTGCCGAAGAGGCGATATGGGAAGCCTGGTGGCCGGATGTGCTGGCCGGGCAATTCGCGCCGTCCGGCATCG
The DNA here is from genome assembly GCA_024102975.1 of Phaeodactylibacter sp. GTDB lineage: Bacteria > Bacteroidota > Bacteroidia > Chitinophagales > Saprospiraceae > JACJXW01. Next base: position 1,720 of record JAGFJD010000009.1, read on the forward strand.
CCGTGCATCCCATTACGGGACACATATATATTTTGTCTTCCAGGGGCAAAGCGAGAGCCGTTCTCGTCATGTCCGCCGCCGGCGAATTGCTCTGCATCCGGGAGCTGGACAAAAATCCCTTCAACCAGCCTGAAGGAATCTGTTTCGAGCCGGATGGTACGATGTATATCAGCACGGAAGCGAAAGGGAAGAGGGGGAGCGGGAGGGTATTTCGGTTCCGGATGCTGTAGATGGCGGAGCGCAGCGGAGGCCCTGACGGCTTGCCGCGTCAGGGCCGCAGCATCCTTCCGGCTGCGTTCGCGGCCGGAAAAAGCATCTATAGTATACTCCCAATTCCCTCCAAAATCTCCCGCTATCTTACTTCCGGCAAAACATCAAAAGCAACATGAAAAAAAGCATGCATACCATAGTGGCGATGGCTATTGCTATCGCTGCCGCCTCCTGCGGCAGTTCCGGCAACTCGAATGCACAAGGCAGCTCTTCCTGGCAGGAAGAGTTCGGCTTATCGAACCGCACCCTGACAACCACCGGGCGGAACGACTATTTCATCCTGGAGCCTGGCTTTCAGCTGGTGCTGGAAAGCAAAACCGAAAAACTTACCGTGACCGTGCTCGACGAAGCCAAAGAAGTGGATGGCGTCACTGCCAGGATAGTCGAGGAAAGAGAATGGAAGAACGGCGAACTGATAGAAATATCCCGCAATTTCTTTGCCATTGACGAAAAGACAAAAGACGTTTTTTACTTCGGAGAGGACGTCGACATGTACAACGGCGGGAAAGTCGCCAGCCACGACGGTGCCTGGCTGGCCGGCAAGGATGGCGCCAGAGCAGGCCTTATTATGCCAGGCAAGCCAAAGGTGGGCATGAGGTACTATCAGGAAATCGCGAAGGGAGTAGCCATGGACCGGGCGGAGGTCCTCAAACTCGACGACCACCTGGACACGCCGGCCGGTTCTTTCTCCAACTGCCTGCTGACCAAAGAAGGCTCCGCCCTCAACCCCTTCGAGATGGAGTTCAAAACTTACGCTCCGGGCATCGGCCTGCTGCAGGATGAAAAACTGCTGCTGACCCAATACGGATTCATAGGAAAAGAATGAGTTTCTGCCCGGCCCACGCAGCTTTTTCGCAGGAACCTGCGTAAAGGCTGTAAAAAGGTGCCTGGCTCAGTGACGTCACAAACATGCTACTAACAACCCTTATCCCTTCAAGAAAAAGGCTCAGCCACCAGCTGAAATGCCGTAAAAGGTGCCTGCTCTCACCACCGTCCCGGTTCGAAGCGAGCTGAAGCTGCAACTATCGAATGGGCGACTTCCCCCCCCGGGTTGTCCCCATTCTCTTAATCCTGGGCAATGAAGAAGCAGTATGTACATCTGACACCAACGGATAAGGCAAAACTAAATGCTTTGATCTCAGAAAAGGCGTTGAATCCAAGAGGGTTAAAACGAGCCGCCGCCCTTTTGGAACTCGATAACGGAAAAACATATAAAGAGGTCTCGGAAATGATCGACGTGTCCTCTGTCACGGTTTCTTCCTGGGCCCGCAAATATAAAAAAACAGGCCTGGATTTCCTCAAAGACAAACCCCGGCCTGGCCGCCCCAAGGACATCACTTCCAGGCAACGGGCAAAAATCGTTGCCCTGGCAAAAAGCAAACCACCGGAAGGGCATGAGAAATGGAGCCTGCGGCTGCTGGCCGAAAAAGCAGTGGCGCTGGGGTTGGTCGACAGCATCTCGCACCAGTACATCAACCAGATCCTTAAGGATGATGAATTGAGCATTTATTAAAAAGGAAAAAGCACCATCACCATGCGGATTTCTCTATTCCTGCTCATCCTGCTTCCCTTTACGGGGGCAGCCCAAAACTTCACGATAAGCGGCAGGCTTACCGACGCCACAACCGGAGAAGCGCTCATCGGCGCCAATGTCTTCGTCACTTCCCTGGAGAAGGGAACGACGACAAATACATACGGCTTCTACTCCCTCACGCTTCCCAAAATGGATAGCATGGGCATTGCCTTTTCCTACGTGGGGTATGCCCCCCAGTTCAAGAAGGTTTATCCCGGCGAGAGTTTCCAACTGGATGTGGAACTCGCCCCCGGCGTCGGGCTCCTCGATGAGGTGGTCGTCTCCGGGCAGCGTGCCGACGAGAACGTCGCCCGCCCCCAGATGGGCGTAGTGGACATCCCGACGGAGAAGATCAGGGAACTGCCCGCCATCCTCGGAGAGGTGGACGTGCTCAAAATCGTCCAACTGCTGCCGGGCGTACAGGCCGGCAATGAGGGCACCACCGGCTTCTTCGTCCGCGGCGGCAACGCCGACCAGAACCTGGTCCAACTCGACGAGGCCGTCGTCTACAACCCCAACCACCTGTTCGGGTTGTTCAGCACCTTCAATACCCGGGCAATCAACAACGTCACCCTCATCAAAGGCGGCTTCCCGGCACAGTACGGCGGCAGGCTGTCTTCCATCCTGGACATTACCATGAAGGAGGGCAACAACAAGCGCGTGGGCGCCGAGGGCGGCATCGGCCTGGTCACCTCCCAGCTGACCGTCGAAGGGCCCCTGAAAAAAGAACGGGCTTCTTTTATCCTCTCCGGCCGCCGCACCTACTTCGACTGGATGATCAAACCGTTCCTGTCCAGCCGCATCCGCACCAACTACGCGTTCTACGACCTGAACGCCAAGGTGAACTGGCAACTGGGACCCAAAGACCGCATCTTCCTCAGCGCCTTTACCGGCAAGGATGATGCCCTATATATCGAAGACGGCATCGAGTACAACGTGCTTTTCGGCAACTCCACCGCCACTCTGCGCTGGAACCATATCTTCGGGCAGAAACTGTTCCTGAATACCTCCTTTATCCTCAATGAATACGACCAGAATATCTCCGCCCTGCAGGACAACGCCTTCTCGGAGGTCCTCTCCGGCATCAAGGACGTCAACGGGAAAATAGAATTCCAGTATTATCCCAACCCCGATCACGTCCTCCTCTTTGGCGCTCATTACCTGGACCATACCTTCCGCTCCAGCGGCAGGACGGAGGCCCAGTCCGGTTCCGATCCCTCCCCCGGCATCGATCCGGACGCCATCCCGGTGAAGTACTTCGACGAGTTCGCCATTTACATCAATGATGAAATCCAGGTAAGCGAACGCCTGTCGGCCAGCCTCGGCATCCGGGCACCGGGCTTCTTTTCCGATGAGGCCAGCTATTACCGGATCGAACCCCGGGTTTCGGCAAAAATGACACTCACATCTTCCTCTTCGGTCAAGGCCGCTTACACCGTGATGAACCAGTTCCTGCACCTGGTGCCCAGCTCTACAGCCTCTGTGCCTACGGAAATATGGGTGCCCTCCACAGCGCAGACCAAACCGCAGGTTTCAACTCAGTATTCCCTGGGCTACTTCCGGAACTTCCGGGACAACCAGTACGAATCCAGCCTGGAGGTATATTATAAAGACATGCAAAACCAGGTATTATTTAAGGAAGGCAACCAACTGGTCGAAACCCTGGACGTCGACCCCCTGCTGGCCTACGGAAAGGGGTGGAGCTATGGCGCGGAATTGTTCCTGCGGAAGAACCGCGGCCGGCTGACCGGCTGGCTGTCTTATACCCTTTCCTGGACCAACCAGAAATTCGAAGAGCTGAATTTCGGCCAGGCCTTTCCGTTCCGGTACGACCGGAGGCACAACCTGTCTGTGGTGGGCACGTACCAGCTCAGCAAGCGGTGGTCCCTGTCGGGTACTTTTGTCTTTTCTTCCGGCAATGTGTATACGGTGCCGGTGGGCCGCATCGGCGTATTCTACGGCGGCTCTCTGTTTGAGGGCAATTATTTCGTTTACGAAGAGCGCAACAACGTGCGGATGAACCCCTACCACCGGCTCGACCTGTCGGCCGCTCACAAAAGGGAATGGCGCCTGTTCGGCAAAGACCTGACTTCCGAATGGGTCTTCAGCGTATACAACACCTACAGCCGGCTGAATCCCTATTTCGTCTACTTCGAAGTGGAGCCCCGCACCGGCGAGCCCAAAGCGAAACAGGTGTCCCTGCTGCCCATTATTCCGAGCATTACATACAATTTCAAATTTTAACAGACCTGACAAGTTTTTTCCCCGCCGGACCCACAGCAAACTTGTCAGGCCTGGGCCCACAGGTAAAAATATAACGACATGAGAAAAATAAGCTATATCATTCCTTTGCTCTTTTTCGCTGTATTCTCCTGCCGCAAGGACGTAAAAATCAAGCCCGATTCCTCCTACGAGAGCCAGTTGTTCATCGAAAGCATTTTATTTCCCGGCGAAAAACCCAGGGTATTCCTGAGCCTGAGCCAGCCCTTCTTCAACGAGGAGGTCACGCCCCAGGAGATGTTCGCCCGGGGGGCAGAAGTATTCCTGTCAAACGGCACCCGGGAAGAGAAACTGCAACCGGATTCCACATTCGACAAGTTTCGGTGCCGCTGGGTGCCTTATTATGCCGGCACAACGCCGGCTGAATACGGCAAAACCTACGAGCTGACGGTTGCTTACCAGGGAAAGGCCTACACAGCAACGACCACCATCGACCAGGCAAAGGTCGACCTCGATGAAGTGGAATACACTCCGGAGTTCTTCGATGTATACGGCGGCCACGACGGGGTCATCCTCCGGTTCCGGGATGCGCCGGGCGAAAAGAACTTCTACCGCTTCCAGATGGACCGCTTTCTCGACACTTCCCGCCACCACGCCCACATCCTGGAAGTACTGGTAAATGACTGCACCAACGGCGAAAAGTTCTGGATCACCGACCTGGGGCGCACCATTTTCCGCGATGAGAACAACGACGGACAGCCGATGGAACTCTACGCCGAGGTCTCCTTCGAGTACCGGCGGGGCGATACGGCCTACATCTACCTGCAATCCCTGGATGAAAGGGCAGCCGCTTTTTACGAGGATATCGACAACCAGCTGCAATCTATCCTGAACCCCTTCGTGGAACCTGTTTTCCTGAAATCTGCCATCGAAGGGACGATCGGGGTGTTCGGGTCTGCCGTCCGTTCGGATACGGTAGTGTTTGTGTATCCGCAGGATAACCCATAGAGACGTTTGGTTGGCCGGGGAGGCGGGCAGGGGTCATTTCAGTATCAGATTATCGATAAGGCGGACGCCGCCCACCCAGATGGCGGCGCAGGCGACGACAGAGTCGGGGCTGCTGTAATCCGGCACCGGTTGGAGGGTTTTGCCGTCGGCCAGTTCGAAGTATTCGGGTTCCAGTCCGAGAGATTTCAGGTGTGCCATGGCTTTGGCTTCTACTTCGCGGGGGGGGAGCTGGTGGGCCCAGCTGGCGGCCTGTTGGAGGGTTTGGTAGAGGGCGGCGGCCCGTTCCCGTTGTTCAGGGCTCAGGCGCTGGTTGCGGGAGCTCATGGCCAGGCCGTTTTTTTCGCGGACGATGGGGCAGGGGATCACTTCTACCGGGAGCTCGAGGGTGCGGGCCATGTGCTGCACGATGAGGAATTGCTGGTAATCCTTCTGCCCCATGAAGAGCTTTTGGGGTTCTACGATGTCGAGCAGGCGTTTGACCACCTGGGCTACCCCGTCGAAGTGGCCGGGGCGGAAGCGCCCTTCCATGGGCAGGGCCAGAGGGCCGAAATCCACATCCACCTGGGTTTCGAGCCCGGGAGGGTAGACTTCTTCGACGGAGGGCATAAAAACCGCGTGGCAACCCGTTCTGTAGAGCATAGTGAGGTCCGTAGTGGGGGTCCGGGGGTACTTTTCCAGGTCGGAAGCCTGGTTGAACTGGGTAGGGTTGACAAAAATGCTGGAAACGGTGCACTGGGTCGCCTCCAGCGACTGCCGGACCAGCGAGAGGTGGCCTTCGTGGAGGGCACCCATTGTGGGGACAAAACCGATAGGCCTGTTCTTATTTCGGTATAATTCCAGGTATCTCCTGAGGCTGCTGATTTTCTTGAAAAGGTACATTTGACGTGGAATGAACAACCAATCTGCGAATATAGGCGTTTTTGTTAACAGAGTATTAAGTTCAGCTTAAATACAGGAAAATCAGCGAATTTTTGCTAAATTTGCAGTCTTGTTCCTTGAACCTTTGGAGAAATAGTTTTTCCTTAAATACTTTTTGTCTATGAGTAAAAAGAAAGTGCTGATCGTAACGCAGGAAATGCACCCCTATACCGCACTCTCCGAAATATCCAACATAGCCCGAAAGCTTCCGCAACACATTCAGGAAAGCGGCATGGAAATTCGCGTTTTGATGCCCCGTTTCGGAACGATCAATGAACGCAGGCACCGGCTGCACGAGGTCGTCCGCCTTTCCGGGATGAACATTATCGTCGATGACGATGACTTCCCGCTGATCATCAAGGTAGCTTCGCTGCCGGAAGCCCGTATGCAGGTATACTTTCTCGATAATGAAGACTTCTTCAAGCGCAAGCGCGTTTTTACCAATGAAGCGGGGGAACCCTTTGAAGACAACGCCGACCGCATGGTGTTCTTCTGCAAAGGCGTTATCGAGACCGTCAAGAAATTTGGCTGGCCGCCGGATATCATCCATTGCCACGGCTGGATGACGAGCCTCATCCCGCTTTACCTCAAGACGGCCTACAAGAACGAGCCGCTTTTCCAGCACTCGAAGGTCGTTTATTCCATTTACAACAATGCCCTGGATAAGGCCTTCAACGATACATTCGTCGCTAAAGCTTCCATCAATAACCTCAGCGAAGAAGACCTCCGGGCATATCAGAATGGCGCCGGGGCCACGCTTCACAAAGGTGCTATTTCTTACGCCGACGCCCTGGTGATCGGCAGCGAAGAACTCAGTGAGCCCGTTTCAAAAGCGCTTCACAGCGTCGATAAACCTGTTATGGAATTCCTGGGCGATGATGAAAACCTGGACGCTTTCCTGGAATTCTATAATTCTCTCACCGCCGAAGAGGTGGAAGAGGGGAAATAAAACAGGCTGCGCTGCCGTACCCTCTCCTTCAGCCATTAGTTTAAAAAGCGAACCCGCCTGATGATCACGCCAGGGCAGAAGCGCCCCTGTGTGAGCGAACCGGCTCCCGGAATCTCCGGGGCCGGGCAACAAAGCAGGACGGCACGGTATTCATTTATCTAATGGCAAAACAGAAAAACTTTATGAGACTAACCTTTTTTGCTTTAGTTCTGGCGGTTATCGCTTCTGCCTATTCGTGCGCTGACCCCACCCAGGTCGGGGCCGGCCTGCTGGAAGAAGACAGGGCGGACGTGGGCTTTTCTGATACGCTTTCGATCGTGAGCTCCACCGTAGCCAATGACTCGATCCGGACCTACAGCCCTTTTTCGTCCAGCCAGCTGGGCACCTATCTTCTGGGCAACCTCAACGACCCGGTTTTCGGGCGCTCCTCCTCCAGCATTTACGCCCAGGTGTATCCACAGAGCAGCAGCCCCGGTTTCGGTGCGGCAACGGTAGTTGACTCTATAGTCCTCGTGCTGCCCTACAATGTCGATGGTTTATACGGTAAGACGGAGGGGGAGGAATTTGGCATCGACGTTTTTCAGCTGGCGGAAGTGCTCCAGGAGAACGAGGAGTATTTTTCCAGCCAGGAAGCTGCCGTTGAAGCCATGCCTGTCGGTTCAGCCCGGGCGACAGTCAGCACAGACAGCCTCGCGTTCACCGATTATGATGACACGGACACGGTGGTGGCCCGTTTCCCCCACTACCGCATACCCCTGGACGATGCCGTGGCCAGCTACCTCGTCGGCCTGGAGTCAAACATTTATGCGGACGACAGCCTTTTCCTGGACGCCTTCAAGGGCATCCACCTGCGGCCCACCACGGAAAATGAAGGGATGCTTAGCTTCCGCCTGCTTTCACAGGATGCGGGGATTTACCTCTACTACCGCGATTCCACTGACGGCAAGCCCAAGCGCTTCCTCTACGATTTTGACATCGAACCTACGGTCCGGTTCACCAACTTTAAACACGACTATGACGGCGCACCGGTCAATGATTTTCTGGATGGCGCCACAGAGGACAGCATTATCTTCATCCAGGGGATGAGCGGCGTGTCGGCCCGGCTGGAAATCCCCAACGTGGCCAGCCTCCGTGGATTGGTGGTCAATAAGGCCGAACTGGAGTTCTACGTCGCTGATGTCGATGGGGATGAAGCGGCGTTTACCCCCTGCCCCCAGTTGATCCTTACTACGCCGGATGACGAAGATGTGCAGGTGGTGGTCGAAGATATTTCCATCATCCTCTCGCAGCGCCGCAACCTGGCGGAAGTGTTCGGGGGAACGCCGATTGAAGGCGCCTCCGGAAACCCCGCTCTTTACCGGATGAATATATCTGCCCATTTCCAGGATATCATCGACGGCAACAGGAAAAACGTGCTGTTTATCACGCCGCTCCAGAAAGCGGAGACGGCTTCCCGCGCCATCCTCTACGGCGCCAGCCATCCGCAGTATGGGATCAGGTTGAAACTGGCATTTACAAAACTATAATTTATCATTGGCCTTCAGCCAAAACCATCAAAGACGTTCTTAAATATGTGTGGTATTGTCGCCTACCTCGGCCCCCAGCAAGCTTACCCCATTCTGATAAAAGGCCTGAAACGCCTGGAATATCGCGGCTATGACAGTGCCGGGATCGCCATCCTCAACGGCGGGGTTAAAGTCTTTAAAAAGAAAGGAAAAGTACAGGAACTGGAAGCTTTTATCCAGCAGGCCCATAAAAACAGCACGATCGGCATCGGCCATACCCGATGGGCCACCCACGGGGCACCCGACGATATTAACGCCCACCCCCACCGGTCGGGCAACGGCAGGCTGTGCCTCGTCCATAACGGCATCATCGAGAATTACGCCCTGCTCAAAACCGCACTGGAAAAAGAGGGCCACACCTTCGAAAGCGAAACGGACACGGAGGTGCTGGTCCACCTGATCGAAGAACTCCAGGAGCGGGACAACCTGCCGCTGGAAGAAGCGGTGCGCGTTGCCCTCACGCGGGTCGTGGGCGCCTATGCCATCGTGGTGATGGATAAACAGGATCCCAATAAGCTGGTCGCTGCCCGCAAGGCCAGCCCGCTGGTGATCGGGATCGGGGAAGAGGAATTCTTCCTGGCTTCCGACGCCACGCCCATCATCGAACATACCCGGACGGTAGTGTACCTCAACGACGAAGAGATCGCCGTCGTCCAGCGCTCCGGCGACATGCAGATCAAGACCATCGACAATGAAGTGCAGGCGCCCTTCCTCCACGAACTCGATATGAAGATCGAGATGCTGGAAAAAGGAGGCTTCGACTACTTCATGCTCAAGGAGATTTACGAGCAACCTACGACGATCGCCGATTGCATGCGCGGGCGGGTCAACGCCGAAAAGGGCCTCGTCCGGCTGGGGGGGCTGGAAGAGCACATCAACCGCATCGCCAAGGCCAAGCGTTTCATCGTTGCGGCCTGCGGCACTTCCTGGCACTCCGGCCTCATCGGGGAATACCTCTTCGAAGACCTGGCCCGGATACCCGTGGAGGTGGAGTATGCCTCTGAATTGCGCTACCGCAACCCCATCATCACCGAAGAGGACGTCGTCATCGCCATCTCCCAGTCGGGAGAGACCGCCGATACCCTGGCTGCCCTCGAGCTGGCTAAAGAAAAAGGGGCCATGATATACGGCATCGTCAATGCCGTAGGCTCTTCCATCGCCCGGATCACCGACGCCGGGTCCTATATTCACGCCGGGCCGGAGATCGGCGTAGCCTCTACCAAGGCGTTCACCGGCCAGGTTACCCTGCTGACCATGATGGCCCTGACCCTCGCGGAAAAACGGGGAACCATCTCGAAATCCTACTTCCAGCAACTGGCCAGCGAGTTGGCCATTATCCCAAAGAAAGTACAAAAGGTGCTGGAATACGACGAACAGATTAAGTATATTGCGAGTGAAATCAAGGACAAACACAACGTCCTTTACCTCGGAAGAGGGTACAACTTCCCCGTGGCGCTGGAAGGGGCGCTCAAACTAAAAGAAATTTCCTATATCCACGCTGAAGGCTATCCCGCCGCAGAAATGAAACACGGCCCGATAGCCCTGATCGACGAGCAGATGCCCGTCATCGTCATCGCCACCAACAAAAGCGCTTACGATAAGATCGCCAGCAACATTCAGGAAGTGAAAGCCCGCAAGGGAATGGTCATCGCCGTAGTCACGGAAGGCGACAAGGTCATCAGCAAAATGGCCGATTATGTCATCGAAATCCCGGACACGGAAGAACCGCTTACGCCACTACTCTCCGTTATCCCCCTGCAGCTGCTTTCTTACCACATCGCAGTAATGAGAGGCTGCAATGTCGACCAACCGAGAAACCTGGCTAAATCTGTAACCGTAGAATAAGTAAAATCCAAAATATGAGTGATCCATTAAACGATGGGATGGAGTACAATTCCGCCAGAGAAGACCTCATCATCCCGGAATACGGGCGCAACGTCCAGAAGCTGATCAACCACGCCAAAACGATTGAAGACCCGGCCTACCGCCAGAAATTCGTCGAAGCAGTGGTCGACCTGATGCAGCAGATGCACCCCCAAAGCCGCAATATCGATGACTACCGCGACAAACTGTGGAAGCACGTCTTCCGCATCGCCAAATACGAGCTGGACGTCGTACCGCCCGGCGGCAAAAAACCCCGCCCGGAAGACAGCCAGAAACGCCCCGAAAAGGTGGGCTACCCGGTCATGGAGGCCAAATACCGCCACTACGGCCACAATGTACAACAACTGATCAAGAAGGCGCTGTCTATGCCGCCCGGCCCTAAACGCGAAGGGTTTGTCGCCGTTATCGGCTCTTATATGAAACTGGCCTACCGCACCTGGAACAAGGAACATTACGTGAGCGACGACATCATCAAAGGAGACCTCGAAACCCTGTCAAACGGGCAGTTGTCGCTGGATGACAGCGCCTCCCTCGACAACCTCTCCCGGCCCAGCCGCCGCAACAAGCCCCAGCCGCAGCAGCGTAGTTCTTCGCGGGACCGCGACCGCGACCGCGACCGGGACCGGGACCGGGACCGCGACCGCGACAACGGAGGCGGAAGGAGCGACAAGCCGCGCCGCAGTTACCGGAGAAAGAAATAACGGATGTCCCTCGACGCATTTGAAGTTATCGGCGGCACGCCCTTAAAGGGTTCGATTTTTCCCCAGGGTGCCAAAAACGAAGCCCTGCAGGTGATCTGTGCTGCCCTGCTCACTGACGAGAAAGTAACCATTTCCAACATTCCGGATATCCTGGACGTCAACCTGCTGATCAGCCTGCTGCAGGGGCTGGGCGTTTCCGTCGAGCATGTAGCCAAAGAAACCTACAGCTTCCAGGCCCGGTCTGTCGACCTGGAGTACTTCGAATCCCGGGAATTCCGGCAGAACGCCGGGCGCATCCGCGGCTCGGTCATGCTCATCGCGCCCCTGCTGGTCCGCTTCGGCCGGGCGATCCTGCCCAAACCGGGCGGCGACAAGATCGGCCGCCGCCGCCTCGATACCCATTTTCTGGGGCTGGAGAAGCTCGGCGCCGCGTTCACTTACAATGCCGCCCGCAACCAGTACGACGTGGAGTCCGCCGGCCTGAAAGGCGCCTACATCCTGATGGACGAGATTTCCGTGACCGGCACCGCCAACGTGGTGATGGGTGCCGTGCTGGCCGAAGGGACAACCCAAATCTATAACGCCGCCTGCGAACCCTACGTCCAGCAATTGTGCCGCCTGCTTAACCGCATGGGCGCCCGCATCTCGGGCATCGGCTCCAACCTGCTTACTATCGAGGGCGTTCCCCGCCTGGGGGGTGCCGAACACCGCCTGCTGCCGGATATGATTGAGGTGGGCAGCTTCATCGGCCTGGCCGCCATGACCCAGTCCGAGATCACCATCAAAGATGCCCGGGTGGAAGAGCTGGGCATCATCCCCCGCGTCTTTGAGCGCATGGGTATCCAAATGGAATTCCGGGGAGACGACATTTTCATCCCCCGCCAGGAAGAATACGAAATCCAGACCTTCATCGACGGCTCCATCATGACCGTCTACGACGCCCCCTGGCCGGGCTTTACGCCCGACCTGATGAGCATCGTGCTGGTGGTGGCCACGCAGGCCAAGGGCAGCGTGCTGGTCCACCAGAAGATGTTCGAAAGCCGCCTCTTCTTCGTCGACAAACTGATCGACATGGGCGCGCAGATCATCCTCTGCGACCCCCACCGGGCCACCGTCATCGGCCTGGGCCGCCGCTTCCAGCTGCGCGGCATCGAAATGAGCTCGCCGGATATCCGCGCCGGCGTAGCCCTGCTCATCGCCGCCCTCTCCGCCAAAGGAACGAGCATCATCCACAACATCCACCAGATCGACCGGGGCTACCAGGCTATCGACGAGCGGTTGCGGGCGCTGGGGGCGCAGGTGCGGCGGGTGGAGGGGTGAGTTGAAAGATGCTGCTGATGCTCTTTTGCGCTGGTGCGGAAACAGGATGCTGCGGCCCTGTGGGCCGGTTGATGCTATGGAATATATAATGTATGGGATCGGTGCAATTCTGATTATTATACCGGCCGGCAGCACCAAAGACCTGGCAAGAAGGCCGCAACGGGAATTTCCCAAAAACTTCCTCGCGCCGGCCCAAAGGTGTTTTTTAAAAAAATGTACGGATAGTTACTTTTTAGCCACCAAGTTCATTGCTAAAACTTCAATTTTAAAAGCTCCTGAACCAATAGATAAACCTTTGTACATGGGTTATGATCGGAGAAATCCGTTCGACTGGCAAATATTTGATCTAATGCCATTGCCCAGGAGATAGCCTGCTCCCTGTCACCGTATTTCTTTAACAGCATGTACATTTCCGGCATATTTTTTTCGTATTTGAATGCAGAGGCCATCTTTGCTGACAATTCCCTTTCAATCAACGGCTTGTAATCTTCACGGCTCATGCCATTCTGAAAGAAATGGAAATGAAGTAAATACCAGATTTCAAAAGCTTCGTTTGACCAAGCATTCCGTAGGCTTTCATTTTCTGCCCTCCGGATAGCTTCATTAAATTGCTGAGCAGGAAAACTATCCCGATCAAACACTACCCACACCTGGTCATATTTTCGCCCATGCCCCTTTTCTCGGGTATTGCGGATGCGTATGGCTTTCTCCACCATGTTCAGTGTATTCCTGCCTGTACCATCAATTTCAATGGTATAGTTTTCCAGTACGCCCTTGGGTAAGTCCTCTTTAAAAGCGTTAAAGTAATTGGGTTCGGTTTTTTCCCCCTCACAAACGATCAGGATGAATCTTCGAATAGCCCTTTGCCCCTTCTTTCGCTGCTGCTCTTTTCGAGCGCGGCGCTTTAGGATGGCATTGTCAATTTTGATTTTTCTCGCCATTCACTCATCAATTTTGAGAAGTCGCCGATAAAAGGAATGCCGCCGTAGCGGCCGTGGACGTAATCTTTTTCAAAAGAGCGGTCTTTTCTAATAGTTTTCCCCCCTTCCTCTTTGTATTCCACCAGAGAGTAAAGGTTAGAAGCGCCGTAGTGATCTTTTTCGATGAAGTAAATCTGGTCTCTTCGGAAATTACCGTAACTGAGCAAGTTGGTATCATGCGTCGCGAAAACCAGCTGGGCATTGTTCGGATTATGCTCATTGGAATTGAAGAGGGATACAATGGCTTTAGTCAGTAAGGGATGCATCGAAGCTCCCAATTCGTCAACCACAAGCACTCCGCCATTTAACAAAGCATCAAAAATCGGCCCCAGCATATTGAATATCTTGTTGGTGCCGGCCGATTCCTGGGTTCTGAGGTTAAATTCTTTTACTCCTGTTTCATTGCCTTCATCGTCAAATACTTTATGAAGGGTCTCGATCGACACCATGGTTTGTTCCTTTAAATCCTCCATGATCTGCTGCAGGACTTCGGGAGGCAGGTTCTTGGGCAAGCGCGAAGGGTTGAAGGGCTCCTTAACGACTTGAAAAGCGTGAAAGCCCAGGTCCAGTTGTTTTAGAAAACGGGTGAATAAGGGTTTACACTTTTCATCCTCCAGCATATTAAACGTCACTGCCCGGTAGGCTTCATGCCGTAAACCGGAGATCGTGTTCCAATTCCGGAACCAGGCCATAATAGACCTGGATAATTTGCCGTTAAACTGGTCTGCCACGCTTAAAAATAGCGCATTGTCCCGGGTTTTCTCTTCCAGCCCTTCTCCTTCCTGAAAGCCTGCCATAGCCTCAATGCCGTCCAATTCTCTGACAAACAGAGGTCTTTCTTTCTGCCTGCCCTTGACGAACAGCCACTCTCCATGCACCTTATTCTGGCTCACCTCAAATCCATACCGATAGCGTTCGCCACCGAGGAAAAAGAGTACCTCAAAGAAACTGGGCCTATGCTCTGTCTCCGGGTTCAACAGGAAGGGAAATACTCCGATCTCATCCTGAGAAGACCCCTTCGAAGAGTTCAGTACAAAATGCCTCATTTTTGACACAGCCCGCAGCAGATTGGTTTTCCCGCTGGAATTGGCGCCGTAGACGACTGCACCCTTGAGCAGTTTCTTTTTGCCTGCTTCGAAAACGTTTTCCGGATACTCGGTAATCCCGGCAGCGGACATGTCGAGCGTGACCGGGTTTTTGAAGGAGAGGTAGTTTCCGACTGTGAATTCCTGGAGCATGGCTGTATTTTTTTTGAGGAAATTTCTCACATAGAATACCAATTTAAGCCAAAACATTGTAAAATGCTAAAAATTAGAGGAGAATTCTCATTGAGATAAAAAGGATGCCTAAATGGCTGGAATGGAAAACGGATGCTGGAATGGAAAAAAGAGTGAGTTAAAATGGCGGGGAGGGGGAACATTGTTGGGTCGCGCACGTAAGCAATATTGCTCCTATTTGAGTAAAGCTGTAATTCATCCCCTGGGTGACACTTTTAATACAAGTAAGTGGGAAGTGTAGATGCTTCGAATAGCCGCCAATTAAAAGAATAGTTTATACATGAATTTAATTCATCAGATGAATAAAACCAACCATTATGAAAGAAATCTATAGTTTTCATAAATTGAATAATAAGCTTGCAGGTTGCAGATTTAATGACTCCACTCCTTTTCCGGAATTGAATTTCTTTTTTATTGCAAAAAATGAGATCGAAGGTTATATACCTCCAAATCTTAGTTTGGTGGAAGGCAGTCTTCCCGACCAACAAACCCCAAAGGTTATTCTTGTCTCAGCTACTGGCGCTACTGGTAAAACTGCACTTGCATTAACACTTTCTGCAAAAAATAATATTCCAATATTTGATCTTGCCAAATATCCGCCTGTAGCAGCAAGAGCGGTTACTGGATTATTATTTGACGAGTTCGAACCTGAGGAGGGAGACCTATTTCGAAAAGGGCTTTATGAAGGTAAAAATGCGATTATAATCGATGCAATGGATGAAGGAAGAGTTAAAGTAAACGAAAATGCTTTTAACGCCTTTTTAGATGATATTGTTAAACTATCCTCTCGGTCAGTTGGAACCCCTTTTATTTTATTAGGACGAAATCAAATTCTTGAGCATACCTATCTGTATTTTCTTGAAAAAGAAATTGAAGCTTCTTTGTTGAAAATTGAACCTTTTACTAAGCAGCAAGCAAAAGATTTTATAGACTTTAAGGTTAGCGAGGAGAAATTTAACGCCGAATACAAGCTCGTTAGAGACTTTATTATCAATTCTCTGAAATCTTTCTTTGATTCCACTTCAAGTATTGCAAATTCCCAAGATACCGAATACGAAAAGTTCATTGGTTATGCACCGGTACTAAGCGCGATTTCTACGCTATTAATCAAAGAAAGAAATTATACCAAGCTTTACAACAATTTAAAAGACAAGGAATTGGAAGGAATTGATTTGATAAACACAATCCTTGAGTACATTCTTAATAGAGAAAAAAATGAGAAAGTAGGCATGTTAATATTGCCTGAAATGTTATCAAAACTTAGCAATCAACAAAAATCAAGATTTGCCAAACAAGCATACAATTTTCTAGAACAATCAAGCAGATTAATCCAAAAAGAATTAAGATGCAACCCTACTGTTTATAAAACTTTTGATACGAAGCACGTAAACGATGAGTATAATGAGAAAATAGATGTTTGGGTTGATGAACACCCTTTTAGATTAGATGGCAAATTTCAAAATATCGTATTTGAATCTTATGCCTTAGCTCAAATAATGGCAAACTCGGAAAATGACGGTTTAGCATCACGGTATTTAAATTCTAGATACAAAGGCTCGTATCTATTATTTCTTTTTTTCGAAAAAGTCGCAAAAGAAAGGAAAATTAATACTAAACATCTAAATCACATATTCAAGTCTCTCAAAGAGATAGAAGGAGCGAATATTCGAGCTGAAATGATTATCGAAATTATTGAAAACAACCAGAATGAGTTTGAAGGAGAGATAGAATATTTGATAAACTCGACAGATTCTTCTACTTCCTATTCTTACGATTTGCAGATGCAAAAACAGGAACCTATTGTTATTGGAGGGAATTTGGGGTCAATTAAAATTTCACATCCTGGCAAAGTGATTTTTAAGGGCGATCTCGTCGAATTTAAGGTAAACATTCAGCCGGTTATGAAAATTCGCCAAGAAATACGAACTTAGGCACATGGAACCACATGCACTGAACAAGCTCCTTTCTAAACTGCCGCCTGATATCCGCCAGGCAATCAGTTTCATAATATCAGTGCATCAGGAAGCCATAGCTCAGCGAGACGCAACGATCCAGGCCTTGGAAGCCCGCGTCAGAGAGCTGGAAGCACAACTCAACCAGAACAGCCGGAACAGTTCCCGCCCTCCAAGCAGCGACGGCCCAAAGAAGCCGCGTACAACCCAAAAGGGCAAGAAAGGCAGGAAACCCGGCGGGCAGCCGGGGCACAAAGGCACTACTTTGAAAATGGTGCCCAGTGAAGAGGCTCAGATAGAAAACCATTATCCATCTTCCTGCTCTGGCTGTGGGGCTGATTTATCCA
>JAGFJD010000308.1 GCA_024102975.1 Phaeodactylibacter sp.
GCTTTTGGAACCTCATTTCAGCTATTTTCTCGCCCATAGCCCCACTATGAGCGAGAAAATGAGCCTCATGAGAACCCAAAATCAGCCATTTTCGCTACAAAAGCACCACCTCCAAACAAGCTCTAAATCATACATCGCCCTGCTCCCCTCACCTACTCACCACCAGCTTCCCGCCCTTCACCACCTCCCCATCCCGAAACACGCCATAAAAATACAAGCCCGGTGCTACGCCTGAAAGCTCGATGCGAAATTCCCGGCTGCCAGCCTCTAGCTGAGTCTCCAGCGCCGCCTGCCCCAGCCCGTTGTACAACACCACCCGCCCGGGCCGCCGCAGGGCCTGCTCGAACACTACCTTGAAATAACCGGGCGCGGGGTTGGGAAAGACATAGGCTTGTTGGCGGACGGGCGGCACTTCTTCTTCGGTAGAAACTACCGGCTCGCAGGGGGGCGGCGGATCTTCCCCTTCCACCAGGGGGCCGAGGCGGTAGTTGGGGAAGTGAGGTAGGGAGCGGGCATGATTGAACGGCAACTGTACAGCATGCTGTTCGAAATTACAGGCCAGGCCGGGCTCATCTGGGTTGTGGATGACGTGTAAAACGTCAACGGTGGCGAAGGAATTGATGTAGATTTTGCAGTCCGGAGCAAGTTGGGCATTAAAAAATTTGGTTGGAAAAGGGGATTGATATCCATCGTATTCAGCAACTGTAACCCGGGATGCTTCAATATCTTCTGCTTGTAAATCGAACTGGTAAACGAAATCTTCCGAACACACATATAAATACCTGGAATTTGGCGAGACTGCTACTCCTCCCGTAAATGCTCCGTCGTCAATAGCAATGAACCGGAAATTGCTAAGTTGTCCGGTATTTCGGTTGAAATCGAAAATGAAAAGGCCATCTGCCGGTGTGTATCTGATGTATTTGGTTCCATCAGGAGAAAAAACTGCTTGGCCTCCGCCTTCTCCCTGTTTAATGGTTGGATTTCCAATTTGCTGTTCTGATAAATTTTCAATGCCGTTCTCCGTCAGCTCGAAATAGTAATATTTGTTCGATAAGTATTGGGGCACAATTACCCACCAATTTAAGCCATTGCTGTGTTTAACAGCTGTGAGTTGGCCTGCACTGATTGTGTCTTGAACAATAGGGATATTTTTTTCTATAACCCGATCAATTAACACATTGACCCTAGTAAAAAGTAAATGCAAAGTAATTACATCAAATTCTGGCTCATAAACATATTCTATTTTATCATGAAATACTAAATAGTTATTATTGTTACCTGGTACAGAAAGAATCAAGCAACTCTGAGGGCCTGCAGGATAACCGAAAGCGTTTTCGTTACATCTTTCATTAAATACGGCACCAAAATTCAGGCTGTCTCCATTCTCCATTATCTCATGAAACCTGTTGGCAATTTGACACCCATTTGTATAGAATAATAAATTTCCAAACGTATCTGCAATTGTTGCATTGCTTACGGTAATGTTTGTAACAGTCTGTATATAATCAACCGAAAATGGAGTTTCATTATAATTCAAGATTACGCCTTCTACTCCTGGATAATTAGAAGTTGCATTACTATTATATCCAAACATCCATACATAATCGTGTTTCTGCCCACAAGCCAAAAGAGGTAAGCTTAATAAAAAAAGCATGCCTATATTTTTTTTTATTTTCATACGAATTAAAATAAAGAAGGCGCTTTCAGCTATGACAAGCTGAAAGCGCCTAATCTTTCTTAACGAACAATAATCAACTTTTTCGTTTTGTGTACTGAACCTTGGCTTCTTATCGTACAGTAATAAATGCCGGGCGGAAGCTGGCTTGTGTTTATATTATAGGTCGCTCTACCTGTATCCAGCTCTTTTTCAAAGTGTGTCCGGCCACGAAGATCCTGTATGATAAACCAGATTCGAACCTCTACTGGCGCAGCCAATTTCACCGTCAGTTCATCTTTTGCCGGATTTGGAATCAGTTGGAATTTCGCGGCAATTTGCGGTTGTTGAACAGCCACCGGCCTTTCTTCCAGCTCTGAAGCACAGAGTTCGTCGTCGTCGTACATTATCAACGGGTCAACCAAGCTGTACAGGCTTCGGGCTCTGAACACAGCATCGCCGCCCGATAGCGGGCATTGGTTGGCGATTGCCCAGAGTTCTGTTATCTGGGTTTCAGTAAAAGTATCAACACCTATAGATACTGTTTCTAGGAACAAAGTATTGACATCCTGTTCGTTGATCTCAAAAACTTCACTTGCCGAAATAGAGTTATTACCCATTTCTGCTTCCTCCAGAAAATCCTCCCGGTACAACTGAATGGCCTCCGTTTGCTCTTCCCCCTGCTGGTGAAGGTAAGCAATGCTGTCCAGAAGGGCATGATGCTTGGCCAGCAGGGCTGCCGTATCTACTTCAATGCCAAAGCCAAACTGCCAGTCTACCCAATGCAGGCTGTCCAGCTTGCTCTCGATGCGGCTTTGCAATGAATCTAACGCCGCCCCCGTATGTTCGCCGAGGGTAAAGGCGGCATTCAGAGTGGTATCCACCACCGAAAATTCACCTACAGTTGTACTTCCATGTTCATCCAGGAAATCCTCTTCCCAGGATTCCAGGGCTGCTTGCTCCTTGTTCAGCAGGCGGTAATAAAGATGTCGCTGCCCTGTCCACTTAAGAGGTTCCTCAAACTCGGGGGATTCAAAGGTTCCGTCGGCCAATTTTTGTAGGAGTTCATCCTCTTCTACAGGCTCTTCGCCGGAACCAGGAGTAACAGTAGAGCAGGCGTCTCCTGAATCTGTAATGCATTGATAAGTGGTGCCAGGTTCTACGTCCTGATCAAAGAACCATTGCGAATTAGCTTCCCATGATGGCAAAAGTTCACAACCAAGGCTTATTGTTTCATCAGCATCAACCGTAAAAATTGATGATTGAACAATTAAAGGTGATGAAGCCAAATGCCTGGCCCCGGTCCCCCCATACGTCCCACACCAAAGGTTCCCCTGATGTTCCTGTAGCCCAATCGCCCCCGTCTCCTCGATCAGCAAGCCGTCGAAATGATCCTGTATCGTATTGCCCTGGAATTGCACCGCATCCCCCATGCCCTCAAAGCGAAAGCCCAGGCGGGTATTGCTCGTAGTGTTGCAGGTGATCAGCGTGCCCGAGGCGCCCACAGCGTCGAAGCCATAGCTGTCCACGCCATAGGCCGCCCCGGCCGGGCCCATCACCGTGTTGCAGCGCAGCCAGGCGTCGGCCGTGCCGGAGAGGCGGATGCCGGTTTTCCCCTTTTCTTCGTCCTGCAGCAGGATGGTGTTTTCGTGTACTTGCACCTTGCGGGCCGCG
>JAGFJD010000309.1 GCA_024102975.1 Phaeodactylibacter sp.
AAGCGGCGCAACAGCTCACCCTGCCGGCTGAACAAGCGGAGCGTGTCGTCAAAACAGGCGGTCAATATGGTTTGCCCGTCCGGAGAAAAGGCAACGGCGCTGACGAGGCCGCCATGGCCTTCAAAAACTGCCAGGTGTTTGCCGTCCAGGCTCCAGCGTATTGCCATACTGTCGCTGCCGGCAGTCAGCACTTCGTTGCCGGATGGGGAAAAGGCTACGGACTGGACATCGCCTGCATGCCTGAACCGTTGAAGCGTATCCCCTCCCCTATTCCAAAGAATGGCGATATCATCTTCCCCCCCGGTAAGAAATCGCTGCCCATCCGGAGAAACCGCCACGGAGGTGATGGCCTCCTGATGCCCTTCGAAGGTGGCGAGCAAGTTTCCATCCTTATCCCACAAATAGGCATTCTGGGGAGCTGAGCCTTCAAAATCGCCGAAATCGAAATCCCAGGTTGGGTCACTGATAGCATCGACCGCTTGCTGGGCGCCGGAACCGGAAGCCGTAAATATGTAATCGCCGTCAGTGGAAAACGCCAGGCTGGATACTTCGTTTTCGTGCGGGCCGAGGTATGTCTTCACTTTGGATTCTACGCGCCAAACCCGCAGGGTGCTGTCGGCGCCAGCGGAAACGAACCAGCGGCCATCAGCGGAAGCGGCAATATCGTTTACGTGATCGGAATGCCCCCGGTATTCGCGGATGGGCCTGCCTTTGCGGTCCCAAAGCTTAATCCGGTAGTCGTCGCCAGCGGTGAGAATATATTCGCCGGTGCCCAGCCAGCGCGCTGCATTGACCCTGTATTGGTGGCCCGCCAGCCTGGCGGTTATATTGCCATCCAAATCCCAGACGGCTGCCGTGGCGTCCCGGCTGGACGTGAGTACCTGCTCTCCGCCGGGCGCGAAAACGGCCGACAGTATCCGGTCCTCGTGCCCGGACAATACCTTCAACAAATTACCTTCTTTGTCCCAGAGCCGGGCTTTGCCATCCCAGCTTCCTGTGAGCAGGGTGTCTCCACTCGGGGAAAAGGCGACGCTTTGGACTTCCCCCTCGTGCCCAGCCAGACGAATTGCCTCTTTGCCTTCTATACTCGACAAAATAGCCTGGTTATCCCGGCCGCCTGCCAGTATATATTGCCCACCAGGGGAAAAGGCAACGGCATTGACCCAATCGGAATGGGTAAATTGCCTGACCTCCTGGCCGGCAATGCTCCATAAATGTGCTGCGTTATCCTTTGATCCTGTAACCAGGTAATTCCCATCCGGGGAAAAGGCGAGGGCCAAAACCGGGCCGGCATGGGGCAGCGTATCCTGTAGCGTTCCGTCCCTGCTCCAGAGAAATACCTTGTTGCCGGAAGCAGCGGCGATCAGTTTGCCGCCGGGCGAAATGCTTGTCGCCAGGACAGGGGCGGGATGGCGGATAACCCGCTCGTAAAACTCGTTGTTGCTGTAAATGTCATGCCGGGCCTGCAGGGCGATCTCGTGCGCGGGCAGCAATTCCAGGGCTTTGCCGGCTATTTCCAGGGCAGCGGTGGGGTCTGTCCTCTCCGTTTCCAAAGCCTCGCTCACTAATGCACTTACGTCCGCCTCTTTTTGGCTTTTTTGCCATAAAAATGTGGTCACCAGGGCAAATACGGCAGCCAAAACTCCAAATATGCCAATAGCCCGCACTGCTCTTCTTCTGAAAACCCGGTTCCGGCGGCGCTCCGCTTCCAGCGCAGCCCGCCGCTTGCGGCTTTTTTCGATGAGTTCCTCTTCTTTTTTCCGCCAAATCCGCATGCCGCTGGCGCCCTGCTCGACCAGGGCGAGGTCGTCTTCGTCGATGACGGTTTGCCCGGGGCGCCGCTCGTAGTCCGCCATTTTGGTTTCGAGGATGCGCAGAGCCCGCTGGCCGGGCTTGTTCGAGTCTTTGACTCTCTTCTGGATGACCGGCGCCAGGGTGTCGTGAGCCAGGGCTGTTTTGCCGCCGCCCGCGTCGGACAGCAGGTAGAGGGATTTGAAGTGCTGGATCAGCTCGTCCAGTATTTCGCTCTGGTGCCGGTATTCGCTCCTGACTGCCTCCAGGCCCCGGCTCTCCGCCGTGCCGTAGGGGGTGGTATGGTAGTGGAGGATATCCAGGGCCAGGCCGGAGCTTTCTACTTTCCGCCGGATGATTTCTTCCCATTTCTTGATGGCCGCCATTTGCTGGCTGAAGAAGTCGTCCAGCAGGATGCCTTCTTCTTGGAGCTTGTGGTAATTTTCTACACTCAAGGTTCGGCTTCGCTCACCTTTCGTTTGCCTTCGCTCACCTTTCTGTTCGCCTTCGCCGGCGCTCTTATTCCACAGTTTAGTAAGAATAATCTGCAGGACCGGCGTGATCGGGGAATCGGCGTCCTTCAGCAAGTCGGTTGCGATGGCGGCAGGCAGCCCTGGCTCGACGGTGAGGCCGTATTTCCTCTGGTGAGCCGGGGTAGAGGCCAAGCCTTTGACGATTTCCTCGATCCCTTCCCTGCCGAGCTTGCTCAGAAAAACGGCCTCTCTCGGGATGCTGTGCCCCACCACGGCAGCGTCGATGTCGGGGTGGTATTCTTTCCGGTAGCTCAGCAGCAGTTTGCCCCTGGGGCGGTCCGTCGGGTCGTTGAAGATATCTTTGGCCAACCGGAGCAGGTTGTCCAGCTCGTCCGGTTCTGCCGTTGCCGGACGGGTAAAGGCTTCTTCTGCCTGGTCCAGGATGATTATTAAATTTTTCTCCTTTTCTTCTTCGATCTTTTGCCAGGCCTTCAGCAGCTCGGGGCCGCCGGCCTCGCCCGGCAGGCCCAGGGCTTGTTTTAAATCCCGGGATAGGCCATGTTCCGGGTTCCTCCTGGCGTACCTAACCTCCATTTCCGCTTCCAGGCGGGGGCGCAGCCCTGCGTCCAGCAGAGAGGATTTGCCGACGCCCGACTGGCCGTGCAGCAGCACTACCGGGGATGTCAGGGGGCTGGCCAGGCGGTGGTACAATTCCCGGATGTAATGGCTGCGGCCGAAAAATATCCTGGCGTCTTCTCGCTGGTAGGGCTTCAAAAAACGGTAGGGCTCGTTGGGCAGGTCGAACTTGTGGGCGATATCGGGCAGGCCGAAGAGGGGGTTGCCCGCCTCGTCCGGCAGGTTCCAGTTCCTGGCTTCTTCTTCTCCTTCGCGGAAGGACAATACCCAGGGAAACTGGGCGTGCCTCGATTTCAGGGGTACGTCTTCCCGTTTCGCTTCGCCCGGTTCGTAGAAACGATCCAGGCCGTTCTGGCCTTCCCGGGCTTTGATTTTGTAAATGGCTTCCTCCCAGGCCTGTTCGAGGAAAATGCCGTTGGCCAATGCCCGGTAAAAGGACAAAGCGATGTCCGTAGCTATGCGGTCCAGCACGGAGGTAACTGTGCCGATCACTGCCGGCACGCCCTGCCGGTTCAACTCGGCAGCCAGCTTGCTGGTGAGGCAGCCGTTCAAAAAAACCAGCTTCAGGCTATCCTGCCCCGCCAGGAAGGGGGCCAGCCCATCGCCGATAGCGGCCCTGGTTTTCCCGCCGGCTTCTTCCAGCAGCAACTCGTAGCTCCCCGCATGCCCGCCGTAGTGGAAAAGGGCAATCCGCCCCCGGTACTTTTGGCTCTGGAAAGCATTGACCACCATATCCAGGGTAGCGTTGTGCAGGATTTCGTATTCGCACAGCCCGCGCTCCTCGGCAAGGGACAGGATTTCTTTGATACCGTTGGCCTCCAGAGGGAGGTTCCTCAGGTAGCGCGCGCCCTGTTGGCGTTCGTTGGCGAAGGCGAGGAGGATGACGGGTTTTTGCATGTTTTGAGGGTTATGGCGCATAAATTGAATAGGGATCGGGCAATCGTCGTGATAGTCGACAGGCGAACTCTAGTCGCCAGCCGACATCACTCCCCTATTAATTCATGAACTCAATGAGGCCCGCGTTCCAGTTCTTCCAGGCCTGCTAAATTTTAAAGGGCTTACTCCAAATTTAAGTAAATTTGGTTTCATCAGCTACCCGTTTAAACGTAAATTCTAACGCCATGCCTTCAGCCCCTTTCTCAGCAACCCCGCACATCCGCGTCCTCTCCGTAGCCATCAACCGCTACAAGAGCGACCACATCCGAAACCTGGAAGGCTGCGAGAACGACTCCAACCGGCTGAAGCAGTTCCTTCAGTCAAAACTACATATCCCGGACGCTCATTACAAAGTCGTGGCAAATGAACAGGCGACCCGCAAGGGGATTATTGATGCTTTCCGCAAGCATTTTGGGGCGCTGAAAGACGGAGGCGTCGCCCTGTTCCACTACAGCGGCCACGGCTCCTGGGAGCCGGCTTCCAATGATTTTGTGGCTGCAGGGCTGGAGCCGGACGGCGGCCGCAATGAGGTGCTGGTTTGCCACGACAGCGGCGATCCGGGGATTTACAATATTGCCGACAAGGAACTGCGCTGGCTTATTTCCGAAGTGCAATACCCTTCAGTTGGAAATCCTAAAAATATCCATTTCATCTGCCTCTTCGACTGTTGCCATTCCGGCTCGATGCTGCGCCAGGATGGGGAAGGGGTGCATGTCCGCCTGCAGCCGGGCGCCAAACAGCCCCGCCCGCTGGAAGCCTACCTGGAAGGACAGTACGCCCGCCTGGAAAAGCTCCGGATGCCGCCCGCCGATTACATCTCGCTGGCGGCCTGCTCGCCCCGGGAGTCGGCGATCGAGGAAAAAAGCGGCGGGTTGTTCACCGGCGCCCTGGTGCGGGTATTGGAAACGGCTTCCCGAGGCGCTGCCTTTCCCAGTTATTCTGAGTTGTTCTCCCTGATTAGGGAAATAACCAGGAATAACACCCATAATTATCAGACGCCCCATTTTGAGTATGCGGGTGCGGTCAATCCCCACCATGCTTTCTTGCTTAAGGGAGAATCACAAGGGAACTATTATCCCGAGCTTACCATCAAAGATGGCGAATGGAAAGTCGCCATGGGCGCCCTCCACGGCTTAAACGCCGACAGCCTCCAGGACATGTCCATCCCCGTTTTTGAACACGGCCAAACGGAAAAACCAATAGGCTACGCGCGCGCCGGCCAGGTGGAACTGGAGTACACCAGCCTGAAGGAGATCGCTTTCGAATCCCCCTCCGGCACACGGGGCTT
>JAGFJD010000310.1 GCA_024102975.1 Phaeodactylibacter sp.
GCTTTTGGAACCTCATTTCAGCTATTTTCTCGCCCATAGCCCCACTATGAGCGAGAAAATGAGCCTCATGAGAACCCAAAATCAGCCATTTTCGCTACAAAAGCACCACCTCCAAACAAGCTCTAAACGCCATAAGAAGCATACCTTGCTGGCGTTCAGGCTTGACAAGTTTTGGAAACTTTTCAAGTCCTGGCGCCCAAATGGGGAAAGTTATTTTTCCCGGGGGCCTAAAATATATAATTGCCCTTCCTCCGCCATCCGGAAACCGCTCTGCCGGATTTCCTGTGCTGCCTTTCCGGCCCTTTCCAGCGCCGGGTTGGTATGGTTAAAATGGATGAAATGCACCTTTGCCCGCTCTTCCCGGGGCAAGTTGCCGAACAAAGCCATGCTCTCCCCGATAAACGGGTGCGGTATTTCGCTCATGTCCCGGCCGGGTATTTCGCCGTTTCCGAAAAAAGTGCCGTCCAGAAAAGCGATGTCCACTTGTTGGATCAGTTCGAGAATATCCCGCTCCCAGGCTGCCCATTTGTCGATGTCCGGGATGTAGAGCGCTTTTTTTGCCGGCCCTTCGATGAGGAAACCAACAGTCTCGGAATATTCATCGCGGTGCGGCACGGCCAGCGGCGTAATGCTCAGGCCAGGAGAAAGAGTAACGGCGCTGTCGGCAGCCAGCGGGCGTAGTTGTATGTTGTTCAGCTGTACCAGTTGCTCCCAGGGGCCGTTGTTCACCAGAAAAGTTTTCATGCGGGGCATGGCATAAACGGACACGCTGCGGGCACCCATCGCCTCGCGCCCCAGGTGCATCAGGCCGGTATAGTGCCCGATGTGGGCGTGGGTAAGCAGAATACCTGCCAGTTGGCCGTAGGGTTCCATTTCGTGGAGTTGGGCCGGGAAATCGGGCGTGGCGTCAAGCAGCCAGAACCGGCCGGCAGCGGGGTCGGCCAGCCCCAGGCAGCTGACCTTCGCTGGCGCCGACTCACCTTCCCATACCCGCCGGCAGCAATCTTTCCGGCAATCCGCCTGGGGGTAGCCGGCGTCCTGCGCTATGCCGAGGACGAGGAGGAAGGGGGCGCCGTCCTGCGCCCGGAGCCATGAGAAAAATGATAACAGGACCAGGAGGAGGAAAATCTTTTGAAGCATATCTGCACTTTTATGGCAGCGATTCTCGCTTTGGCGAAATGATGCTTTAAATCCTGCCACTAAAGCACGAAAACACGAAATCCGCACTAAATTTTGTGGCATTTCGTGCTTTTGTGGATTAGTGGCATTCTAAAACGAGAACTGCTGCTTTTATGGTTGAAAGTATCCAAACCCGGCAGGGAGTTTGTTCTACTCATAAAAATAAATCCGGAGAAAGCTGCCTTCCCTCCCATTTCCCCCCATTTCCCCCCATTTCCATCCATTTCCATCCATCTCCCCCCATTTCCACCTATTTCCCCATTTACATCATTTATCGCAACAGCAGAAAATTATTCCGTCCCCTCCGACGTTTATCCCCGAAAAGATTCCCGTGATGAAAACAACACAACACACGCTTCCCGGCCTGCTGCTTGCGGCCCTGTTCACGCTCTCGTTTCAATATGCCGTTCACGCCCAGCGCCCCGGCGGCGTAGGCATCGGCGTTCAACTGGGCGACCCCAGCGGCCTGTCCCTCAACCTGCCCACCGGCGGCCGCGCCTCCGTCGACCTGCTGGCCGCCTGGGACCTCGACGACTTTTTCTTCCTCAACGGCCATGCCCTGTTCATGCAGCCGCTGAACAGCGCGCCCAATTTTGGCGTCTTCTACGGCCCCGGCGCCTTCATCGGCGTACGCGACCGGTCCAACAGGCGGTGGGAGTTCGACGACCAGGTGTACGCCGGCGCCTCCGGCACCATCGGCCTCAACTACTTCATCGACCAGTTCGAGATTTACCTGCGCGCCACCCTGCGCCTGCAGCTCATCGACCGGACCGACGGCAGCGCCGGCGGGGGGCTGGGGCTGAGGTACTACCTGTAGTGATGCTATGGATGCTCCGTTTGCCCCGGAAACGGGGCAAACGGATGCCGGGCCTGCGGCCGTAGCATCTATAACATCCACAGCATCTACAGCATCACCGCACCACAAACCGCTCCTGTGCCAGCAGCCTCCCGCTGCCGTCGCTCAGGCGCAGTTGGTACAGGCCGCCCGGCAGGTTGCCGACATCGACCTGGCCCTGGCGCTGGCCGTCTACCCGCCAGGCGCCTACGCGGCGGCCGTCGCCGGCGAAGGCTTCCAGGTGGAGCTGCGACACAGGCTGAGGCGAACTTACCTGCCAGTTCAGCCAGCTGTCCGTCACAGTGGGGAAAGCCTTCAGGCTGGCGGCCGGCGCCGTTGCCTCCCGGCTGTTGACCATAGTGGTGTTTTCGAAATACCAGATGGGAAAATCTCCAACACCGGTATTTTCGTCGTACGAGTAGCCCGCGACAAACAGGTCCAGGTCGCCATCGTTGTCGATATCCACCAGGGAGGGCAGAGTGTAGTAATTCATAGGAGAAAAATCGATGCCAAAGGGGTCGGTAACCGGAGCGGCAAAGGCCGGCGCCTGGGCCGTACCGGTATTTTCCAGGTATTGGAGGAAACCGCCCGAAGAATAATCTACCGGGCCGCCGCCCACCAGCACGTCGTAATCTCCGTCCATATCGAGGTCGCCGACAGCGTGGATGATGACAGAAAAGTCGGGATTGGACAGGCCGAAAGGATTATTTGCAGGCGCGCCGAACTGCGGCGCGTTGGCGGTTCCGGTATTTTCCTGGTACCGGAATTCATCCCGTTCGGTAGTGGTGTTATAGCTCGTCCCCAGCAAGTCGAAATCGCCATCGCCATCCAGGTCGACAAAGGCAGGCACCATGTAGTAGGTAGAATTCTGCAGGCCGAAAGGGTTTAATGTCGGCGCTGCGAATGCCGGGCTCTCGGGCGTGCCCTGGTTCTCAAAATAAAAAAGGCGGCCGGTATAGTCATTGCTGTCGTAAAAATAAGTGCCGGCAAAGAGATCCAGGTCGCCATCGTTGTCGATATCCACCAAAAAAGGCGTTGTGAGGTATTCCTGGCCGGACAGGCCGAACGGGTTGGCCTGCGGCGCGGCAAAAGCCGGCGCCTGGGCCGTGCCGGTATTCTCGTAGTAACGGAATGTCGATTGCTCCAGGTTATCGGAGTACTGGATGGCTAACAAATCCTGGTCGCCGTCGTTATCGAGGTCGGCGAAATTGAAAAAGGGGAGGTAGAATCCTTCTTCTACATTCAGGCCGAAGGGGTCTTCGACCGGCGTGGCAAACTGCTGGGCCTGCACGGCGCCGCCTCCCAGCCCGACGACGAGGGCCGCCGAGGCCAGGATACGCCGCAGGCGCCCCTGGGAAAAGACGGCGGACAGGCGACGGTACAGCTGCCGCAGCTTGTCGGCCAGCCGCTTTTGCTGCTGTGCCGACAGTTTTTGGAATTGTCCGCTCTCCAGCAGGCGCTGCACCTTGCCGGCCAGCGCCACGAAGCGGCGATAAGTTTTGGAAACAGGTAGGGGTTGGTACTTCATACACTTCTATTTTGAGATGAACGATTATTGCTGATTTTGAGGGTTGCCCCAGTAGGTGGCCTCCGGGATGGACAGGCCCAGGCGGTGCTGCGCTTCGTATGGGTTCAGGATATTGGGGCGCCGCATGCCGGGCAGTACCTGCACATCGTAGATTTCGTCGACGGAAGCCTGGTAACGGATAAAGCCGCTCAGGGCGCCGGTGGGCAGGTGCACCACGACGATGCCCGCCTGCTGCGCCCGGTGGGCGAAGGGCAGTTTGGCGAAGGTGGAGGAGTTCTCCCGCAGGCGGGACAAGCCGATGAAAACGTAATCTTCACAACGGCCCAGGCCCCGGACGAAGCCGTCCAGCCGGCAAACCACTTCCGTTTTGCCATTATCGGTATCGACCTGCGCCAGTTCTCCGGTGGCGGAGAGCAGGATGAACAGCTTGCCGTCGTAGAGCCGGGGAGAATGAGGCATGGGCAGCCCCGTGGCGATGATCTCGTCGGAACGGATGTCCATCAATATCCCTGTCTCCGTAATGTTCTCCCGCCAGCTTTGTTTGCTGTCGCCCGTGTTGAAGGCGCTGGCGAAGCGGGGGCGGCCCCCCTCCATGGCCATGCCGTTGAGGTGGCAGCGGTCTTCGTGCGCCAGCTTGCTGACAAACGGCGGCTTCCAGACAGGGGTAAAACTGTAGTTGTCGTCGATCCGGCAGATGCAGGAGAAGGACGTATTGACGGCATAGAGCCCGTCGGCGCCCCACTCCAGGTCGTGGATATCGACCTGGCCGGTATAGTAGGTGGCGCGGGGCATGAAGAGGGAGTCGTAGGTTGCCGGCTTATTGGGATAGTGCAGCGCCAGTTCCGGCGAATTGGCCAGGATGATCGCCTCGTCGAGGGTCGCGACAGCCATTTTGGCCCCTTCCAGGGCGATGCCCATGGGTTTGCGGAACGTTCGGGGCAGCTGAACGAGGCGCTCCCCGTCCGGAGAGCTGAGCATGACCACCTTGCCTGCCTGGTAGGTGCTGAGGGCCAGGGTACAGTTCAGTTGTTGCAGCAATTCCGGGATGTTCGGCGAATAGGTGCAGCTGAAGGGCGGCGGAGCTGGCGCTTTGGGTTGTTGCTCACTCATATCAGGAGGTTGATTTCAGGGATCGGTCTTTTTCCTACTTTGTCCTTTTAACAGGAGCGCGGGCCTCATTGATTTTGATGGATTATACTGACGCACGCTTGGTTTTTGCTTTACAAAAACCAGCGAGGTCAGTATATGCTGACCCGGCCGGTCCTGTAGTCGACAAAACCAGCCGTGCGTCAGTATAACAAGGGGAAGTGATGTCGGCTGGCGACTCCTGCATGCTCTGAGTTGTCGCTCGCCTGTCGACTATCACGATTTAAATGAACCCCCTGTTTATTTTTTGAAAACCAATGAGGCCCGCGCTCCGGAAAAGCCAAAATGTCAAAAGCATTTATTGCCCGTCGAAATGCTTAATCCACATCAAAACACGGGGATTTTTGTCAAAAAGACAAATTTTTCAGCATTATTATATTTTTCATAATAAAAACAGGAACCTTTCCATCAAATAGAAAAGCTCCTGTTTATGCGGTTCGGATTTCAAGCAGTTCTCCGGAAAACCCTTATCCGGCCACCCCTTCCTGGACTTCTTTCCAGGTTTGGTAGAGAACATCCTGGCTGGGGCGGCTTTCCGGCATTTCCCGCAGGGGGTCGTGGCAGGGGTGGAGCGACTCGTGGCACTCCCTGGGCAGCCGCTGATAGAGCTGGGTGCCGCGGGTCTTCCATTCTATCATCTCATCGCTTACCTCTTTGACGATCTTGCCGGGGTTGCCGACGACCATGCTGCGTTTCGGGATGCGCTCATCCGCTTTGATGAAAGTCAATGCGCCGATGATGCATTCGTCGCCCACTTCCACATTGTCCATAATTACCGCGTTCATGCCGACCAGGGAATTCCGGCCGATGACAGCGCCGTGGATGACAGCGCCGTGCCCGATATGGGCGCCTTTCTTCAGGCGCACCGTGACGCCCGGGAACATGTGGATCGTGCAGTTCTCCTGCACATTGCAGCCGTCTTCGATGACGATTTCCCCCCAGTCGCCGCGGATGGCAGCGCCCGGCCCCACATATACGTGAGCGCCGATGATGACATTGCCGGTGACTGTGGCCTGCGGGTGGAT
Organism: Phaeodactylibacter sp.; assembly: GCA_024102975.1. GTDB lineage: Bacteria > Bacteroidota > Bacteroidia > Chitinophagales > Saprospiraceae > JACJXW01. The sequence goes on from JAGFJD010000310.1 coordinate 5,714, forward strand.
AAAGGCCGTTTCGTGAATTACAGGCCTGAAGCCCTTGAATTCATAGATCATGAGAAAATGTGGTTTTAAATTGGTTAGTATTTATTTGATTTGAGTGCGTGACATATTCGCGGGTTTTATCAGTCGTCTGACGACTTTCGTGCGACTTTGCGACGTTGAGTCGTCTGACGACTTTCCGTAACCCCGCTTTTTTGTAACACACTCATTTGATTTTTAAATATACGTATTTTTACCTTGTCCTTCCCCGGGATTACAGGCTCCGGCTGCAAATATAAAGGGATCGGTCTTCTTTGCAAACTTTGACAACCAGATTGCCACTTTGTTAAAAGTCCGGGTACCTGGCACAAATTCCAACTTCCTAACGTATCTTTTGTAATAATATACTGGCGAACGCGTGGTTTTGTCAGGAACAAAACCAGCGATGCCAGTATATACTGACCCGGCGGGTTTTGTAGTCGACAAAACCTGCCGTGCGTCAGTATAATGTAGCCATGCTTACGTTTTTCTAACGCATTCAATCCCTGTTTTTGGCTCAATTCAACTGGACATACGTCAGCGACACCGGCAGAAAATTCAACGTCGGCATTTACCACGGCGCCAAAACCGGGCATCTGGTGGTATACTGCAACCTCCGGGTCGTGCTTATCGACTTCAACGTGCTGGAAACCAGGACCTATCCTTTATTTCTCGACGACGAGCTCTGCGAGCTGACCATCGAGCGCAGGGACAACGAGTTCCGTTACGGGTTCGACATCAACCGCAAGGCCGACACCCCCCGCAACCGGCACCGCAAAAAAGTGGAAAAAAAACACTGGCGGCAAACCCTGCTTTTCTTTGGGGCCATGGGGGTGATCGTCGCCCTGTCCACTACCCTTTTCCTGCGCTACGACGCCAAACAGAAGGTCGCCAAACGGGAAACCCTGCTGGCCGATTTCGGGCGGGAGACCGTTGCCCGCATCGACCGGCTCGTGCCAACGGACGAAGGGGCCCTCATCCGTTTTTCCTTCGTGGCCGAGGGCCAAATCCAGCATGCCGAACTGCCTCACCCTTCCGGCCTGCCCATCATCCTGCCCTACGGCATGCCCCTGCGGGAAGCCGACGAGTTCCGGGTCCGCTTCGTCACCAACCGCCCCTCCATCTGGGACCTGCAGCTCGGCCAGCCCTCCGAGGATCAGGTCGAAAAATACAACCTCCTGGCCCGGGAACGCCACGCCCAACTGCACCCGGAACTCTCCAGCCGCCATATCCAGTGCCTGGCCGGCATCGCCTATGACCTCAAAGGCCCGGCCGGCCTGGCCGACTTCTACTTCCAGGATGCCAGCCCGGAAGCCAACGCCGTCGCCAACGAGCTGACCTACAAGCGGCTGGTGCGGGGAGCGCCGTTCCGGCAGCGGGCAGAGGGGGAGTGCTGGTAGGGGTGCATGGGTGCATGGGTGGATGGGTTCATGGGGGCATTGCGGAAGGCAGGAGCCGCGAACAGCGAATACCGAACAGCGAACAGCGAATAGCACCCTCCCCCCAGCCCCAATTTCCCCGTTTCCTCTTATCTTTGCCCCATGGAACGACTCGCACAACACATTGAGAGCCTCATCTTCTCCACTGACCAGCCGGTTACCCTGGAGGAGATCAGGAATTGCCTGGAAGAGGTGATGGAAACCACCTTTACCGAGGAAGAACTGCTGGAGGCCATCGGGCAGCTGAAGGAACGCTACGAGCAGGAAGGCTATGCCTTCGCCATCAACGAAATTGCCGGGGGGTACCAGTTCCTGACCAAGCCGGCCTTCCACAATACTGTAGGCACTTACCTGCGGCAGACGACCCGCAAGCGGCTCTCCCAGGCGGCGCTGGAGACGTTGTCTATCGTAGCGTACAAGCAGCCGGTATCCAAAACGGAGATGGAGCGCATCCGCGGGGTGAGCTGCGATTATTCCATCCAAAAACTATTGGAAAAGGAACTTGTTGCTATTGTAGGGCGGGACGAAGGGCCGGGGCGCCCCCTGCTCTACGGCACCAGCGACAAATTTATGGATTACTTCGGCCTGAAGAGCCTGAACGACCTGCCCAAACCCAAAGAGTTCAAAGAATCCGACTTCATGATCGGCGAACAGGCCCCGATTGAGGAGGATGTGCCGGAGGGGAGTGGGGAGGAGGAGTGAGTGAGTGAATGAATGAATGAATAATATGAGTACCGCCGACAAACCATTGGTCAACAAAATTGCTGCCAGCGGGCTGATTACGCTTAAGCTGGAAGAATTTTTCCCGAAAGCGGAGATCGCTAAACTGGACCTGAAGGATTACCTCTTTCGCGAGCTGCTCCTGAAGGAGAAGGACTTCCGCGAGGCGATGGCCGCTCACGACTGGGAGCAGTACGCGAGCAAAATCCTGCTCGTATATTGTTCTACCGACGCCATCCTGCCCATGTGGGCCTTCATGCTGGTGGCGTCCTACGCCGCGCCTTATGCCGCCGATATTTTCCAGGGCGAGGAGAAAGAATACTACCAGGCTTACTACACCAAAACGCTGGCAGCGCTGGACGTCGAAAAATACCGGGACGAGCGCATCATCATCAAGGGCTGCACGGACAACAAGCCCATTCCCGCCAACGCTTATCTGGAACTGACCAAACGCCTGCGGCCGCTGGCCAAAAGCATCATGTACGGGGAACCGTGTTCGACGGTGCCGATTTATAAAAAGCCGAGGGAGGGGAGGTAGGGTTTGCGATGTTTGATGTGCGATGTTTGATGTGCGATGTGGCCCGAGGCCCGGGCAGCGCTGGGTAAGCGGTCCGCAGCAAGGCAAATCAAAAATTTTACCCGGATGCGCGATCTCGATAGCTATACGGCTTTTGCACCGCAAAAGCCGGGCTGAGCTGCCGTTGCTGCCTGCTGAACCTTGCCGGGCAGTTTCAGGCAGGGTACCGGGCCAAGCTATCATCCGGCACCGCCATCGGAGGCC
>JAGFJD010000030.1 GCA_024102975.1 Phaeodactylibacter sp.
GCGGGGAGACGGTCAGCAACCTGATCTTCGGCCATAGCATTTACCCGACCGAAGGGGAAATCCCCTTGCAGCCTACCCGGGAGTTTGTGGCCCACAACGTATTGCTGCTGGAGGATACCCTGAGGGAGCAGAATCCGCTGTATCAAAACAGGACCATCATCAAACAGGCCGAAAGGAGAGTGGCGGCCTATAAAAAATTGATCGCCGGTATGGAGTGGACGCAAAAGACGCGGGCCAACATTCACCAGATCGTAGTCAGGACGGTGGCCGAACCCAATATCTCCCTGGACTGGAAACCTCATACGGAAGGAGATTTCATCCTCCACCCGGCACCCGGTACACATGCCCGGTTGTTACAGGGGCCCTATGTGTCGGCGGTAGCTGGCATCATCCGGGATATCCTGCGGACAAAGGAGTGGCATCCCGGCATGCTCGAGGGGCTTCCGGTGAAGTGGGAAATGCCGGGCCTGGCATCCGGCCAAAGGCCCTCCGCTAATCAAATCCTATGATGTACTGGAAGACCGTGGCCATCATTCTGGCTGGTTGGCTTTTGGCCATGAGCATATCTGACAACTGGCATTTGTTCGGGGAGCTGTGGGAAGTGCCTGTGACCCTGGCCCTCGGCAGTTTCGTGGCCGGCTTTTCGGCGGAAGGGAGCGGCGCCGTGGCCTTTCCGGTTTTCACGAAAGTGCTCCACGTCCCACCGGAAGCAGCCCGGCAGTTCTCCCTGCTGACCCAGTCTGTGGGCATGTCCATGGCCTCTTTGGTCATTCTGTTGCGCAAGACGCCCTTCTACTCCTTCGCTATTGCGCCCGCCGTAATGGGGGGCGCCATCGGCCAGGCTCTTTCGGCAGGTATGAACTGGTTTGTACCGGGCGCGCACCTGAAGTGGTTGTTTTCGGTTCATATTGCCGCCCTGGGCATCGCCCTTTTGCTGCAGCATTGGTCCGGGATTGAGCGCCGGGAATCGGTCGACGAAAAAAAAGGAGGCCTGCTCCTGTTCGGGTCGGGGTTGATCGGAGGGTTTCTGACGATCAACATCGGCTGCGGGGCAGATATTGTGGCGTTCATCATCCTGACCCTGCTGCTGAGTTCTACGGAAAAAAAGGCCACTCCGACTACCGTCATTATCATGGCCCTGAACTCAATCATCGGGACTATCATTACGTCTCTGTCCGGCGAGTGGTCGGCCTGGGCTGTATCGGCCTGGCAAACGGCCATTCCCGTGGTCATATTTGGCGCGCCATTGGGGGCGTTTCTGGCTTCAAAGGTCGAAAATCCGGTGATCTTTTACGCTTTGTTGTCCTTTATCGGGATCGAGGTGCTGAGCACCATTCTGTTAGTACCTATGCAAAGCTGGGTTATCCCGGTATTTGTGGTGGCCGCAGGGTTGATGTGCGGCGTGGTGGCCTGGAAATACAGAAGGCAAATGGCCCTGAGTTAAATTTAATAATATGGATAAAACAAGAATAGCAATAACAGGCGCAACCGGCACCGCTCTGAAACGGACTATTCCCGCATTGCAGCATTCCGGATTATGCGAAGTAACGGCGATCCAGGGCCGGAATGAAGAAAAACTCAGGGCAGCAGCCGGGCAGTATGGGATTCCTCATTATTTTCTGAGCGCGGAAGAGATGCTGCAGCTGGTAAGCTGCGAGCTGGTTTTTATCGGCAACCCGCCCTTTATGCACTTCGAAAGCATCAGAACCGCCCTGCAATATGGGAAAGCTGTACTATGCGAAAAGCCGCTGGCGGCCAATTATGAGGAGGGGCGGCGGATTGCCGAGCTGGCTGTTGAAAATAAAGGAATCCCGTTTGGTGTCGCCCACCACCTTCGGCATCAGAAGGCAATAGCGGATGTGAAGAACTGGATTCAGTCCGGCGAGATCGGCCGGGTGCTGAACGTATGGTGCCAGTGGGGCTTTTTTATGAATATCGATGTGCCCAAAGCCGCCTGGAAACTGAATCCTCGCAAGGCCGGGGCAGGTACGTTCAGCGATAATGGCATTCACGTCGTCGACCTGATCCTCCATCTCTTCGGCCCGCCCCAGGGGGTATTCGGAAAATCCAGGAAGATTCGCTTCGGCCGCACCTGTGACGACGAATCCGCCATGCTCGTGTACGATGACAAAACCGTCTTCCTGAGCGCTTCCCAGAGCATGAAGCATCCGGGCAACCATCTGCTGATCTACGGCACGGAAGGCAGCATTGAGGTTTTCGGAGGCATGGGAGAAGGCAGTATCGAAAGGGTGGAGCTGAAAAACGGGAACGGCCACCAAAGCTTAACTTATGAAAAGGAAAACCTCTACGGCAATGAGGTGGAAGATTTTGTCAGTGCCCACTTTTTGTCCAGGGAAAAGGTTCCTGTTGGCGCCAGCCTGGAAGAGGCCCTGATGAGTTTGAAGATTATTGACCTGATCCGGGAGTCTTCTGCCCGGGAGCAGTATCAAACGTTTTGACCTGCCGGGTTTTCATTGAGTTCCGGCAGGCCAAACCCGGCAGGTTGAATTAGCTTATTTACACAAAAAAAACCTATGAATATTTCTTCATTTCGGACATTCAGCGCGCTCAGCGAATCCGTCGCTCAATTCACGATGGACAATTACGGGCTTTCCGGCGATGACTATGCCCAATTCAAAGCCGGTAGCAAGGATGCCGGCTGGGTGGATTACCTGCGGGAGCGCTCACGGGTGGGCCTGACAGATTACCTGGCTTTTGCCGATCGCCTGCGGGCAACCCGGGCCGTACGCATCAGGCTGGATACCCCCAATCCGCAGGCGGTATTGTCGGCGGTTCCCTGGCCGGAGTACATCAAACAGCTCAGTCTTGCCTGGAATCAACTGGAAGGCGGCCTGGATCTTAGCCGGTTTACGCAACTGGAAATGCTGTCCCTTGCCGGCAACCCCGCTCTGGACTATAGCCGCCTGGTGTTGCCGCCGGGCCTGCGCCATATTATCGTATCGAGTGCAGAACAGGCCAGCCTGGAAAAGCAAGGTTTCCGGGATAAACACCCCGGCATTTCGTTGTCGCAGAACGGCAACCCCAGCTTCACCCTGGGCAAGGCGCCGTTTAGGGCGCCCGAAATGATTGCCGTTAAAGACGGGACGTTCTGGATGGGAAGCGAAGAAGGCGAAGCGGGAGCCTCGGATGCCGAGAAGCCCCGCCACCTCGTTCAGCTTTCCGGTTACGCCATAGGGAAATACCTCGTGACGGTAAAAGAATTCGCCTGCTTTGTGGAGGAAACCGGCTACGTGACCGCCGCCGAGCGGGAAGGCTGGTCGGTGGCGGGCATCTGGCGGGATGGCAAGCTCGAATTTTTCTGCCCGGCGGAATGCAACTGGCGGCACGATGTGTACGGGCAGCCGCTTACCAATGCTCACGCCCGCCATCCGGTGGTTCATATCACCTGGGACGACGCCATGGCCTACTGCGAATGGCTGAGCCGGAAGGCCGGCAAACCCTACCGCCTGCCCACTGAAGCGCAGTGGGAATACGCGGCGGCCGGAGGGCATCAGGCCCCAAAAAAAGATGCTCAGGGATACTGCCAACGGGCCCATGCTTATGCCGGCAGCGATGACCCTGCTCAGGTGAGCTGGTTCTTTGGCCAGTTTGAAGGGCAGCCCTTTGAGCAATACGGTACGCGGCCGGTAGGCCAACTCCAGCCCAACGAACTGGGCCTTCACGACATGAGCGGCAATGTATGGGAATGGTGCTTCGACCGGCACGCGACCGATTATTATGGGCAGTGTGAAGATGCCGGGATCATGCAGGACCCTGCCGGCCCGGAGCAGGGCACCAACCGCATGTTCCGCGGCGGAGGCTGGGGGCGCGATGCCGCCGCCGGCCGGGTGGCCAACCGCCGCCGCAGCGCGCCGGACGACCGGGGGGATGCGGCGGGATTTCGCGTGGCTTGCCTGGAATAGAGGACCTGCCCTGAAAAAAACCACCAGGTAACACAGGAGCAAATCCCTGAAACAAGGATGAAAGCAGAAGCGCCGGGAGGCGGCTATTTTTGTCAGGCAGCATTACAGCAAAAACGGAAAATACGATGAACGAAACAGCCCGCTCGGAAACGGTTCAGCTTCGGCTTCGACAATTTGAAAACCAGGTTACCCTGTTAATGGACAGCTTCGAACTCTACGCCAAAGCGTACTATGCGCGGAAAGAAACCAAGCCTGAGCCCTACGGATGGGCGGACTACTTTAACGAACAGGCGCAGGTAAGCCTGTCCGATCACGCCAGCTGCCTCAGCCGCCTGGAGCAGGCGCAAACGGTGAGAATCCGTTTGAAAAAGCCCGCCCTGCTGATTCAACCTGTCCTGGACACTCTGCCTGAGCCGGAAAAGATCAGGCGCCTGGACTTGTCCCATAATGCTTTGAAAGGTACGCTGGACCTGAGCCGTTTTACCCAGTTAAGGGTTGTGGCGTTGGCGGGTAATCCCGCCTTGTCTCTGCCTGAATGCGCCTTCCCCTCTGGCTTAAAACATATTTTACTATCCCGTGAAGAGATCGCGCAATTGGCGAAAACAGGCTTCAAACAAAGTTTTCCTGACATAATAGCCTCCCAAAACGGCACCCCGGAATTCAGCCTGGGCAGCGCCCCTTTCCAGGAACCGGAACTGGTGGAAGTAAAAGGCGGTACATTCTGGATGGGCAGCGGCGAAGGCACGCCAAACGAGGATGAAAAGCCCCGGCATCTGGTTCAGCTATCCAGTTATTGGATTGGGAAGTACCCGGTAACGGTAGAAGCGTATGCCCGTTTTGTCTACGAAACCGGCTATGTCACCGAAGTAGAAAAGGAAGGCTGGTCGGTAGCTGCCTTCTGGCGGGGCGATTCGCTGGATTATTACTGCAAGATAGGCTGCAACTGGCGGCAAGATGCCTATGGGCGGCCCATGGACAATTCCTTTGCCCGCCATCCGGTGATCCATGTCAGCTGGCAGGATGCCGCTGCGTACTGCCGGTGGCTGAGCTGGAAAACGGGCAGGTATTACAATCTGCCTACCGAAGCGCAGTGGGAGTACGCAGCCATCGGAGGCCATAAGGCCGGGATGAAAGACAAGGAAGGGCATGCGCTGCCGGCATTCCCCTATGCCGGCAGCGACAGGTTGGAAGAGGTTGGCTGGTTCCTCGGAAAATTCGGGGGAAACCCGCCACAGGATTACCGCACCAAGCCAGTCGGGGCGCTCCAACCCAACGAACTGGGCCTATATGATATGAGCGGCCACGTATGGGAATGGTGTGCGGACTGGTACGACGAGCAGTGTTACCAAAAGCGCCTGGAAAAAGGGGCGGTAAAAAATCCCGCCGGCCCGGAATGCGGGGACTATCGCGTACTGCGCGGCGGCGGCTGGTACCGTTCAGCGCGCAACTGCCGGGTGGCCAACCGTTCCAGTTACGATCCCGGGTACCGCAATTTTAATACAGGCTTCCGGTTGGCTTGTCCGCCATACGAGGGCATTTAGGCTCTTCATTCGTAACTATTTAGGTATTCCGGTTTTATGGTTTTTCGGTATTGCGGCCGGGTCCTTCTGGAGGCTACAGCAGGCCCAAAAGGGGTTCTGCATTAGGCAACCGCAATACCGTAACACCGAAATACCGCCATACCTAAATAGATACATTCATCCTGAAATAAAAGATCTTTTAAAAACGCATCATGCCTGACACTACCTACCATCAAACCCTCCTCAACGGCCCTGCTTTTGACATGATCCGGGTGGAAGGGGGCACCTTCCGGATGGGAGACGATGATAGCGAAGAAGCCCTGGACAGGGAGCAGCCGGCGCACGAAGTGAAGCTAGAAAACTTCTACATCGCCAAATATCCGGTTACCCAGAGCCTCTGGAAATCGGTCATGGGAGAAGAAAACAACCCTTCTGCTTTTAAGGGGGAGAGCCGCCCTGTTGAAAACGTATCGCGAGAGGACGCACTGGCGTTTATCAGCCAATTGAATCAATTGACGAATCAAGCCTATCGCCTGCCCAGCGAAGCGGAGTGGGAATACGCCGCCCGGGGCGGCCGGAAGAGCCAGGGATACACCTACGCCGGCGGCAATGAGATAGCAGAGGTAGGGTGGTGCAATGAAAACAGCGGCGGGGAAACCAAAGCAGTGGGCTTGAAAAAGCCCAATGAATTGGGGCTGTTCGACATGAGCGGCAATGTCTATGAATGGTGCCTGGACTGGTTCGGCGACCGCTATTACCAGGAATGCCTGGAAGGCGGCACAGCAAACAACCCTCGCGGCCCGGAAACGGGAACCTACCGCATCTTTCGCGGCGGGTGCTGGAATTACAGCCCGGAGCGGTGCCGGGTGGCCTACCGCCATCACGACCGCCCCTGGAGGGGTTATCCCTATCTCGGATTCCGGCTCGTGATGGCGGCTGAATAATTACAACAAAACCTGCATGCAATTAGCCAATTACCACACCCATACCACTTTCAGCGATGGCCTTGAGGCTCCGGAAAACTACGTGCTGGAGGCGCTAAACCAAAAAATGGTTGCCTGCGGCTTTTCCGACCACGCCCCTATTCTGTTTGACCCTTCCCGCCCGTATGTGTTCATGTCGCCCGGGCAATTGTCTGCTTACCTGTCGGAAATCGAACGGTTGAAAACAGCCTATTCGGGCCGCATACAAATCTGGAAAGGGCTGGAAGTCGACTACGTTCCAGAGGTGATAAGTGTTGATAGTGAGCATATCCGAAAAGCAGGCCTGGATTATACAGTCGGCGCAATCCATTTCGTGGATTATTACCAAAGCGGCCGCCCCTGGTATTTTGCCGGGTCGGCCAGGGGGTTTGCAAAGGGCATGGAACAGATCTTTAACAACGACATTCGATCTTGTGTGCGAAGATATTTCAGCCTGGTGCGGGAGATGGTGCAACTTCACCCTCCGGATATCGTGGCGCATCTCGATTTGATCAAAAAGATGAACCGGGGCGGACGCTATTTTTCGGAGCAGGCGCTCTGGTATCAGGAAGAGGTAGTGAAAACCCTGGAGGCCATAGCCCAAGCAGGCCTGATCCTGGAAGTGAATACCCAGAGTTACTATAAGCACGGCGCTGAAGAACCTTACCCCAGCCGGTGGGTGCTTTCGCTCGCCAACGAATGGGGCATTCCCATGCACCTGGCCTCAGATGCCCATCGCCCGGAAGAGATTACGGCAGGGTTTCAGTATGGAATGGAAATGCTGTATGGCTTAGGCGTTCCTGCACTCAGGGTATTCGAGGATGGGCGCTGGATTGATCAGCCGTTAGAACTGCCTTTCACGGTACTACGAGGCCTTGGTGAAAAGAGACACGGGTAAAATACCGATGCTATGGAATTAATCAAATTGTTGAGAAACGACCTGAAAGACAGTATTGCACTATTGGCCGTTTTTACCCTCCTTACAGGTATTGCCAATGCCGCCTTGATCAGCTTGATCAATACGGGCGCCGAGTACGTAACGAATGACAAGGTGAATCACCGGGTTTTCATATTGTTCGTCCTTAGTTTGCTGATCTACATACTGAGTAAGCGATACGTGGCGATGCGTTCGGCGGTGCTCGTCGAATCCATTCTCAATAAGATCCGCTACCGGATAGCCGACAAGATCCGCCACGCCGAACTGTCCCTTTTAGAAGCTAAGGGTACTGCCCCCTTCTACGCCCGCCTGGGGCAGGACACCGTCAAGGTTTCCAATTTTACCGCGAGTGTGGTTGGCGCCATACAGGCAATTATTATGATCGTTTTCACCACGCTTTATATCGGAACCATATCGATCCGGGCTTTTTTTCTGGTTGCTATTATGCTGGCCGTTTGCTTTCTGGTTTACAGTAGCCGGCGAAAAGTTTTTCGCACCATGTGGTTAAAACTCTCCGAATATGAATCCCGCTTTTACGCCAAGTTGGGGCATATCCTGGACGGGTTCAAAGAGATCAAGCTCAACCGGAGCAAAAATGAAAGCGTTTTACAAGACTTTGCTGCTGTCAATGAGGAGATGAGGGATTACAAGATCGGCCTGGTTCAATCTTATACCCGGCTTTCCATTTTTTCTCAGGCTTTTTTCTTTGTTATACTCGGAAGTGTAATTTTTGTTTTCCCCCAATTTCACGAGGAGTACGCTACAAATATTGTCAAGATCACCGCCGCTATCCTATTCATCAGCGGGCCCTTTGAGATGGTGCTGAACGGCAACCAGCAACTGGCCAATGCCAACAGTTCGGCCCGCAATATCCTGAAACTGGAAGCGGAACTGGAGGCGGAATTGCGTAAGAACGAACTGACCACAGAGGCGCAAAACCAACCGGAAGCCTACGATGAACTGCCCTTTTTTGACAACCTTCAATTCAAAGGCCTGAGCTTCGCCTACCCGCCGGTGCAAGGGAGAGAGTATATCTTTGAAGTAGGCCCGATAGACTTGACCATTAGAAAAGGAGAACTGATCTTCATCACAGGGGGTAATGGCTCCGGCAAATCCACCTTTCTCAAATTGATGACCGGGCTATACCCGCCCAAAACCGGGGAGATACTAGTCGATGCAGACGAAGCCGGCCGGCCGGAGATAAAAGTTTCGCCAGGCAACTATCAGCAATACCGCAACCTTTTCACTACTATTTTCACCGACTTTCACTTGTTCGACAAGCTCTATGGCATCAAGGAGGCCGACCCGGCGGCTATTAACGAAGTGCTTAAAAACATGGAGTTGTCAGCTGATAAAACCACTTACCGGGACGGGGGCTTCACCAACCTGCGGCTCTCCACCGGGCAAAAGAAACGGTTGGCATTGACGACCTGCATCATCGAAGACAAGCCCATCTATATTTTCGACGAGGTAGCCGCTGACCTCGACCCCGAGTTCAGAGACAAATATTATTACGAGATCATCCGGGAGCTGAGAGCGCGCAACAAGACGGTGATCGTCGTTTCTCACGACCGGTACTACTGGACGGTGCCCGACCGCCTGCTGGAGATGGCCAACGGCAAGATGCGGGAATTGACAAAGGCAGAGATCGACAGCTTGCTGAAGTTGAACAAAACGGAAAGCTATTGAAAACTACTTTATCAGAAAAGGCCGGGGCTATCGGAATAACGGCAACGGTGTAACACCTGAACAAATATTTGTAACACGCGTGCAACCCCTTACGGGCAATATCCCATTGCTTTGCAAAGCAGGTTGCGCCAGATCTATAAGGACGCAGAAATAACTATGAGCCAGACGTTAAAAAAGGAGGAAGAGGAGATCACTCAGCGGCCTTATCTGCTGGAAGCATTGATCGTTGTCATGGTGTTTCTGATGGTGGCCGTGGTTTTTATGGAGTTCATTGTCATCTTTATCCCGGCGGGGCACAAAGGGGTATTGTTCAAGCCGCTCACTGTAGGCACAGTAACGGACAAACACTGGGACGAAGGGATTTCCTTGATTTTCCCCTGGAACCAGATGTTCATCTATGACACCCGCATTATCACCGGGCAGGATACCATCAGCGCCCTCACGGAAGACGGCCTGCAGGTCCAGGCGGAATTGTCTTACCGTTATCGGCCGGAAATCGATTCCCTGGGCTTGATCCATAAAAATATCGGCCAGGATTATTCCAAAAAGATAATCGTCCCGCACGTCACCGCAGCAACCCGCGACGTGATCAGCCGCTACCGGATCGACGCTTTATATACGACCAGCCGGACGGATATTCAGCGCGATATGCTGTCGCGTATCAGAGACCAGGTAGATGCCAATTATCCGTTAACTACCGTTGACATCATTGTGCGGAATATCGTTCTGGACGAAGTTGTCGAGCAGGCCATTGAGAACAAACTGGTCCAGGAGCAGGAAATGCTGGGCTACGACTTTATCATAGAAAAAGAATTGAAGGAAGAAGAACGCAAACTCATTGAAGCCAGAGGGATCAAGCTTTTCCGCGACACATCAGGCATCGACATCCTTCAATGGAAGGGTATTGAGGCCACGCAGAACCTCGCTACTTCTCCCAATGCCAAAGTGGTCATCATTGGCACGGATACCGGAGAGTTGCCGGTGATCCTGGGGGGGAATTAGGGATGGGGAGAGATGGGGGGAGGTGGAGAGGGGGAGAGATGGGGAGAGGGGGAGAGATGAGGGGAGATGGGGAGATGGCTGCCGCCTGCTTTTCGCGGTCTTCCGGGATGGCTTGGTAAGCCATGCGCAAAACATTTGAACATTCATTTTTCACAAACAAAATATCCATTCGGCATGAAAGAAGAAAACCAAACACCGGGAACCGTCCTGAAGTCGACGGAGGAACTCAAAAAAGCAGCCGACCGCATTACGGTCCGCAACACCTTGTTTTCCGCCGGCGCCGGCCTGATCCCTTTCCCGGCGATAGACGCCGCCATCTTACTGGGCATACAATTAAATATGATCCGCTCTATTGCCAATACTTACCATGTAGAGTTTAAGGAGAACCTGGTGAAATCCATCATCGGGTCGCTCATAGGTTCGATCGGCGCAGCGGGGGTAATGAAGGCCATTCCCGGCCTGGGCACGGTGCTGGGCGGGCTGACCACCTCTGCCACGGCCGCTGCTGCCACTTACGCCCTTGGCAAAGTATTCACGCAGCACTTCGACCAGGGCGGTACGCTACTGGATTTCGATCCGGTCAAGTCCCGGGAGTTCTTCGAAAAAGAATTTGAGTCCGGGCGGATGTTCGTATCCGATGTCACCGAGGTGGAAGAAGAAGTAAAAAAGGAAAAGAAAGGCATGTTCGGCACCCTGTTTTCCAGCAAAAAGAAACAGCAGGAGGAGGCAGAACGGGAAGAGTTGATCAAAGCCAACAAGGAATTGAGAGAGGCGATAGAGGAACTGAAGGAACAGATTGCCGCCTTGAAAAGCGCTTAACTGCTCTTTAAATAAACAACAATGGCAGATACTACTCAACAAAATATTGAAGAACGGCAACAAGAAGCCCAAAAAATTACCCGGCGCAGAACCCTGTACGCCGCCGGCGCCGGCTTAATTCCGTTCCCCATCGTGGATGCAGCGGCACTGCTGGGCATACAGGTTCTTATGATAAGGGATATCGCTAAAGTCTTTGAGGTAGATTTCAAGGAACAAAGAGTGAAGTCTTTTATCACTGCCCTGGTGGGCGATGCAGCAGCAGTGGGGCTGTTCAAGTTTATACCGGGCCTGGGTACTTTTTTTGGCGGGGCCTCCGCCGCCGCTATCGGCGCGGCTTCGACTTATGCGCTGGGTGGTGTGTTTACGCAACACTTCAGCCAGGGCGGCACCTTACTGGATTTTGACCCCGTGAAATCCCGGGAATTTTTCGAACGGGAATTTGAAAAGGGCAAACAGGTGGTGGCCGAAATGAAAACCAGGGCAACCGGCAAAAAGGATACGAAAGAAAGCCCGCCGGAGCCGCCCAGCTACGGGGAACTGTTGGAACAGAATAAAGCGCTTTACGCCGAAATAATCGCTCTCAGCAAGGAGGTGGCCGCCATACGGCAACCCAGGCTCGACCTGGGCAACCTGCAGATCGTCGAAGGCATCGGCCCCAAAGTGGAAGCGGCGCTGAAAGCAGCCGGCATTACAGACCTAATGCATCTGGCAAGCGCCGGGCCCGACAATCTCAAAGCGATACTGGATAAAGCCGAAGGCAACTTCAACCTGGCTAACCCGGATAGCTGGCCAAAGCAGGCCCGCCTGGCGGTCACCGGCGATATGAAGGCACTGAAGGAGTTGCAGGATAAGCTGGTGGGCGGTAGGTGAGGCTGCCTGGAAACGTGCATTTGTACATTTGCGCGTCTGTGGGGCGGCATCCCATGTACACGCGAATGTACAAATGAGGGCGCTTTTCTATGAAGGCTAACTTCCATTCCAGGTTTATACCTAAAGTATCGCAAATTATGGAATTCCGTCTGGTGGCAATCATTGTTTACCTGTTCTTTTGCTGGCTCGTCGCCTATGGCGGCAGGCGCACAAGGCTGGGGTTTTACGGCGTCCTGATCGTTTCGATCCTCATTACGCCTCTTGTTTCGGCCATCTCCATCGTATTGTTTCAGCCCCGAAAAAGAAAAAACCAATAGATCATGTCTTCACTGGAAGCTCATATGGAGCAAAAAAGAAAGGCTAACAGGATAGTCCGTTTCCGTACTGTGCTTGCCGCCGGAGTCGGGTTCATCCCATTTCCGGCGGTAGATGCCGCGGGCATTCTCGCCATTCAGTTATGGATGCTCCGCGACCTTGCCGGACTCTACGATGTGCCGTTTAAAAAGCAACTGGCCCAATCCATCATCGGGTCATTGGTCGGCAATATTGGTACGGTAGGCGCAGTTAAGCTCATTCCCGGTTTGGGCAGCTTGTTGGGCGGCGGCGCCGTGGCGGTAAGCGGCGGCGCGGCCACCTATGCGCTGGGGAAAATTTTCACGCAGCATTTCAGCCAGGGCGGCACCTTGCTGACTTTTGACCCCGTCAAGTCTCAACAGTACTTCCAGCAATTGTACGAAGAGGGCAAGGCTTCTCTCCAGGAGCAGGAAATGGGCCTTCAGCATGCCCGCAGCCAGGCCCTGGCCTCGGTGAGCACCCTGAAAGAAACCAACGAAGAGCTGAAAAGCACCATCGCTTTTTTGCAGCAACAACTGGAAGAAGGAAAGCAAGCCGTATCCAAAGAGAAAAAGAAGCGCCGCTTCCGATGGCTGTGGATCGTACTCTTTTTGGCAGTGGTGGGTGTCGTCGCTGTGTTGCTCTACCGTACCGGATATTTCGCCGGTACAACCGGGGCGGAGGCAGATGTTGAAAACGCAGCGGCAGAACCGGCCAAACCGGCTCCGGAAGCCGGGGAAAGTGTGGACGCCAGCCTCACCGAAGCAAGCCCGCCGGATACCAGCTCCGTCGAAACAGCAGGGCCTGGCGCCGCCGAACTGGGGTTTGCCGAGGAAACCACAGAAGCCTTGATGGCGGACTATCTGAGCGCCCCCGATTCGGCTTTACCCAAAACCTTTACGCTCGATGCTGTTCAGTTTCAGGAAGGCGACGTGGGGCTTCCGGACGAGGCGCAACCGCAGATCGACAACATCGCCCTGCTGCTGCTGAACTACCCTGCCGCCACCGTGCGTATTTACGGCCATTCCGACCAGCTCGGCGGAAAGGCCGCCAACCGGCAGGCGGGCCGCAACCGGGCCCGGGCCATTCAGGAAGCCCTGGAGCAGAATGGCGTGGCGCGCAACCGCATCTCCGTCACTTACCTCGAGAAAGAAGCGCCGCCGGAGGGCATCAGGGGCGCGGATATTGAAATCGGCAGCCGCTGAGCGTATGCCCGGAGGGCGGGTTCGCGAATACAGAAAAAATAAAAACAAAATGAAACGTCTACTTTTACTTTTTTCCATTTTTTGCAGTTTATCAATCCTGGGGGCACAGGTCGAAGAGCCGCCCACTACGGAAGAACTACAGGCCCTGCTGGCCACAAAGGCTGAAACCCTGGACAGCCTGAACGGCCAGTTGAAGTCGCTCACCAAGCAGGTCGGCGCACTTCAGAAAGAGGTGGATGCCCTGAAGGACAAAGTCACGCCCTATCCGCGCTGGCGCGCTAAATTGGCCACGACTTTAGGGTTTAATGTGTCGAATTACAGCGACTGGCTGTTGAGAAAGCCCGCCAGTCTCAGCTCAGCCACCATCGCCGCAGCGGGCAGGGTGGTGCTGCGCCTGGACCAGAAACGTTATTTTTGGAAAAACGGCGCGAGGGTCAATCTCGGCTGGCTTAAATTTGACGACAAAAGCAATCCTGAAGACGATGCCGGTTTCCAACCTACCTCCGATGTCTTTAACGCTATTTCAATGTTCGGCTGGAGGATCAACAAAAGCCTGGCCTTCTCCAGCCTGACCGAGTACCGCACCTCCATGCTGAATGGCCGTTTCAATAACCCGGGCTACCTGGACCTTGGCAGCGTAGGCCTGGCCTGGACGCCGACCCCCGACTTCAGCGCCGTCCTGCATTCGGTGAATTACAATTTGGTTTTCTCCAGAGAGGAGTTCGACTATAAGAGTTCACTGGGTGCAAAGCTGGTGGTGGATTACGAGCATGTTTTTGCTCAAAGCATTGCCTGGAAGTCCAATTTTTCCGCCTTCGCCAGTTACGAGAACTTAAGCGAACTCTCCAATTGGATGTGGTCCAACAACCTCAGCACCGGCGTGAAAGGTTTCGGCATCGGGCTGGAATTCGCACTGCGCAGCAATAAACAGGAAGCCAGAGCTTTTGAAGTATCCGGCAACCCCCTGCAGTTTTTCTGGGTATTGGGCCTGTCGTACAATTTGTCGAAGAAGTTATAAAAAATACAACCTATCCATTATGTATATCCTGGGTATCAATTGTGCCTATCACGAATCCTCTGTCGCTCTCGTCCAGGTGAAAGAAGAGGAATGGCGCCTCCTGTCTTTCGTGGAAGAGGAACGGTTCAACCGAAAAAAAAGAGCAAAACCCGCTTTGGCTGACAATGCGGACGTGTTGCCTCTGAAATCCTTGGAATGGACGCTCGCGCGAGCGGGTATCAGCATGGAAGACGTAGCGCATGCAGCGACTTCCATGAGCCCGGAAAAGCGGAAAGCATTAAATACCCAACACCATCACCCGTACGATATTGAAAAAAATGACTTCGGGACGGCAGAAGGGGAAGCGCTGTTTTACAACAGCGTGCTGAATATAGAGAATAAACTGAGGTGCCTGGGCTTCAACGGGCAATTTCACTTCCTCAACCACCATGACTGCCATTCCGCCAGCAGTTATTACGTCTCTGGTTTTTCAGATGCGGCGAGCCTGGTGGTGGATGGCATCGGCGAATTTGAATCTATTTCCATTTACGATTGCACCGGCAAGGAACAACAACTGGTTCACCGGGTGGATTATCCCCACTCCATTGGGTTCCTATGGGAAAAAATGTCTGAGTTCATTGGCTTCACCCGTTACGATTCCGGCAAGGTAATGGGCATGAGCGCCTTTGGCGGAAGATGGATACTGGAGGAGCGGTTCCATAAAATTGCAAAACTGACGGAAGACGGCTTTGAACTCAACGACGAGGTGCTTCAATTCAGGAGCAGCAGCCATAAGGCGCTGGAGGAGGCGCTGGGTATTTCAAGGTCCAATCAGGTAATTACGGACTTAAACTATAATACTTTAATCTATTTCGACCTAGCGGCTACCCTTCAGGACTTTACGGAAAAAGCGCTTTTAAAACTGGCGGAAAAGGCCAGGCAACTGACGGGCAGGAGTAAGCTGTGTATCTCCGGTGGGGTGGCTCTGAATTGCGTAGCCAACCAAAAGATATTAGAATCCGGTCTGTATGAACAGGTATTTATCCAACCTGCCGCCAACGATGCAGGAACGGCGCTTGGCGCAGCGCTCCTCATCGCTCATCAGGCCATTTCTTCTTTCACCCCTCATTGCAAAGCGCTTTCGCCTTATACTCAGGTGGCGTTCGGAGAAGAAGACTATCAAGAGGCCCTGGCAGCAAACCCGGCCATTGATTTTATCAGGAGCGACAATGTATACGCAGACACTGCCAGGATAATAGCTGACGGAGGGATCATTGCCTGGTTTCAGGGCGGCATGGAATATGGGCCCCGTGCCCTGGGGCACCGGAGTATTATTGCCGATGCCAGGGATGCCTACACCTTGAAAAAAATAAACGAAAATGTAAAGTTGCGGGAAATTTTCAGGCCTTTGGCCCCCGTCATTCTAAAAGAAAAGGCTCAGGAATGGTTTGAACTGGAGGACAAGTGGATCGATCAGCAAAACTCTCCCTATCTGTATATGCTGGCAACGGCACAGGTCAAACTCGACAAAAGGGGCCTGATCCCCAGCGTCGTCCATTACGATGATACGGCCAGAGTACAGATAGTAGATAAGGATTTGTCCCCCGGGTTCCACCAGTTGCTTACAGAATTCGAAAAATTAACGGGGGTGCCCATCCTGACCAATACTTCTTTCAATATTCAGGAACCCATCGTTTGTTCCCCACAGGATGCGTTAAGCACATTTTTGCGCAGCAATATGGCGGCTCTGGTAATGGGTGATTATATCATTCAAAGGAAAGAAGTACAGATACCCAAGGCTTCTGATGCGCTGTCTCGGGCAGGCAATGGCAGCTTCCTGAAAAGCCATGCATCTCCCATGCAAACCCTGTTTTTTGTAGAACAACGGGAATTCAATAAGGAAGAATTCGCCATTACCAAAAGCATACCCGTCGCGGACAAAAAAGAATTGCTGGGGCTGATTCAAGCCTACCGGTCCGACAACAGTTTTTGCCTGCCCGTCGTCACCGACGCCTTCGAATATCAAGGGCAAGATCAGGTGATCCCGCTTCAGCCCGAACAGGTCTTTTTTATGGACTACCTCAACTCAAAAGATGTAAACGGCAGCCGGTTTTTAGAAATCGGCCTGGGCTCGGGCGTGTTGAGCATTTTCTGCCTCCTCCAGGGGGCCAAACAGGGAATAGGCTTAGATATTAATCCCCGGGCTAAGGTATTTACCGGCTTTAATGCGCTCATGAACGGTGTAGAAAACAGCCTGGAAATACGGGATGGCAATATAGAGGACGTTTTCGCTCCTGTCGCGGGCGAGCAGTTTGACCTGATCATTTCCAACCCGCCCTTTGAGCCAACGCCTCCGGGTATGGCCTATTACTTCAATTCGGCAGCGGGCATCTACGGCCTGAACTTTGTGAGAACCTTCCTCCGTGAAGTAGATAAGTACCTGAAAGAAGACGGCGTCTTTCAAATGGTCACCATGGCGCCCGGTACAGAGCAAGAGCCTTTTATGCTATACGATTTAGCGAATAAATATTTGCCTGGATGTGCGGTAGAAGTTATCCTCGATGGCCAGCCCATTGCTTACGGTGATTTTGTCGATCGCTTCGTTCATATTTTCAAACAGGATACCTCGAGTATAAGCTTTATGAAGCAAAGAGCGAAAGACGATGGCGTGACTCATTTACATATGCTCATTTTTAAATACCGAAAAGGCGTAAAGGGGCAGTTGGTCGCCAGCCGCACCGGCAAAACTTACGAAACCTGGTCGTCTCCATTAGGAACAGCCGTTTCGGTTATGGACGTAGTATCTGGTGTTTAATGTTAGAAGCTTTTTAAATATAATGGACCCAACACTAACTCTTGAAAAAGAAACCATGCGCCAGCTGGGTTATCGGGCGGTTGACATCATCGTTGATCATACGGCGCATTTGAATGATAAAAAGGTAGGAAGCCTGAGTACACGAGAAGAGATGGAGGCCGTATTCAGGGAAGCCATCCCCAAAGAGGGAATGGATCCGAATGCGCTTCTCGGCTTCGTCGAAAAAGAAGTCCTCCCAAATATCACGCACCTCGACCACCCCCGGTTTTTTGCTTTTGTGCCCGGCCCGAGCAACTATATGAGCGTACTGGCGGAGTTGCTGGCCGTTGGGTTTAACATCTTTTCGGGAGACTGGCTGGGAGCGCCGGCCGCTGCACAAATAGAACTGGTCGTCATCAAATGGCTGACGGATCTTTTTCAGTTGCCGGAAAGCGCCGGCGGGCTATTTGTCAGCGGAGGCTCCATGGCCAATCTGATGGCGCTTATTTTAGCCGTTCATCATAAGAAACAACCCGGAAAAGTTGGCGTGGCCTATTGTTCAGATCAGACTCACTCCTGCATTGAAAGGGCGGTAAGGATACTGGGTAAAGAGAGAGTGGAGTTAAGGGTGATCGACACCGATGAGCGCTTCAGCATGAAGGCGGAACAACTGAGCCGGGCTATTCAGGACGACAAAGAAAAGGGCAGGCAGCCCATAGCCATCGTCGCCAATGCCGGGACAACCAATACGGGCGCAGTAGACGACTTAAAGCGCATCGCGGAAATCCGGGAAGCGGAAAACTTGTGGTGGCATATAGACGGCGCTTACGGAGGGGTTGGAATTCTGGACGAAAGGCAACGGGCGTTGTATACAGGTATTGAGCAAGCCGATTCCATTGCCATCGACCCACACAAATGGTGGTTCCAGCCTCACGAAACCGCCTGCCTGTTGGTTCGGGACCAAAGCCGGCTCAGGGATGTCTTTTACATGATGCCGGAATACCTCAAGGATGTCGAGGTATCCGAAGAGGAGGTCAATTACAGCAATTACGGCATTCAACTTACCCGCGGATTCCGAGCCTTTAAGTTGTGGATGTCTTTGAAGACATTTGGCCTGGACAATTTCGCCCTGGCCGTCAAACGAGGGGTCGGCCTGGCGGAATTGGCAGAGCGGGAGATCAGAAAATACGCCGGCTGGGAGGTCGTCTCGCCGGCCAGCCTCGGCATTGTCACTTTTCAATTCCAAAAACCCGGTTGGAGCCGGGAAAAGGCCAATCAACTCAACCAGGCGATCATGGATACAATGCTGAAGAGCGGGTTTGCCATGTTGAGCAGCACGACCCTCCAGGGGCGGCGGGTGCTCAGGTTGTGCGCCATCAACCCGAGAACAACAGAGGAAGACATTAAAGAGGCCATTAATCAATTGAATCGTATTGCCAAAACAGTAGAACATGCCACACAACACGCCTGACACCATTATCGGGAGGCAGGAAAATGATCCTGCATCTCATGACAATAGCCCGATACGGGTCAATGCCCACAATGAATGGGACCCGCTGGAGGAAGTTGTCGTTGGCATCATAGACAATGCCCGGTTTCCCAGAAAAGACCATGTATTGAGAACGGATATCGCTCTGGAGACGGGCCAACCTATCCATGGTGATATCGAAATGCCGGATATTCCCGAATTTGTTATCGAGGAAACCAAAGAAGACCTGAATATTTTTGCCGGAGAGATGGAAAAGATGGGCATCACCGTTCATCGCCCCGATGCAATGGATACGCAACGGAAGGTAGCCTCTCCTTATTGGGAAACGGAGCAGTTCTATAATTACTGCCCCAGAGATGTGCTGATGACGGTGGGCGATAGGATCATTGAATCGGCTAATATTTTTCCTTCGAGGCATTTTGAAGCCTATTCCTATCGAGATCTCTTACTGAGATGCCTGGAAGGCGGGTCCCGCTGGATTGCCGCTCCCAAGCCCAGGTTGAGGGCCGTTGATTGTAATACAGACTCTCAGGTAAAGACGATCCTCAACACCGTCGACCCTGCCTTCGACGCCGCTAATGTGATCAAAGCCGGAAAAGACCTGTTTTATTTGATCTCTTCCAGCGGCAACGAAGCGGGATTGAAATGGCTGAGAAGCATCCTCAGAGACGAATACAGGGTGCATGCTTGCCCGGGCTTATACACCGGAATGCATATTGACACCACCATCACCTTATTGCGGCCGGGCCTCGTTTTAGTCAACCCGGAAAGGGTAAATGAAGATAACCTCCCCGAACCCCTGAAAAAGTGGGATGTCATTTACGCTCCTGAAATGGAGGAATACGCGTACTCGAACCTTCCCCCGCTATGCTCCGCCTGGTTGGGCCTGAATCTTTTTATGATCAACCCCGGCCTGGCCGTGGTGGATGCGCACCAAAAAGCCCTGATAAAGCTGCTGGAAAAACATAAAATTGACGTATTGCCTCTCCGGCTCAGGCATGGCAGCCCGCTGGGGGGTGGGTTTCATTGCGTAACCTTAGATATCAGGAGAAAAGGAGGGAAGGAAGATTATTTTAAGTAATTGCTACTATGGAAAAGAAGAAAAGATGATCATAAGTGGTATAATCATAGCGGGATGCGTATACGTATTCGGGCAAGAGCAAAAGGAAAAGCAGGAAAAGAAGGCGCGCCAATTGGCCGAAAAGCTGACGCCAACCCTTTCTGCCGAAGAAGAAGGCCTGTCCTTAAAACAACAAGTCAAAGATATCCTTTCTCCGTTTATTGATGATTCGCGGGTGCAGCAGATCCAGGAATTTGCTAAAACAGAACAAAGTGAAGAAGAGAAGGAAATTGAGAAAAACCTCTCTCTTTCAGCCGCTACGGTAGGTATGTCCCTGCTGGGCCTGATCTTCCCGCCGGCGCGGATCCTGGCACTGGGTGGGCTGCTGTGGACATCCAGGCTTATCTATCAGGCAAGTTACGAAAGCCTGGTTAAAGAGCGTAAAGTGACGGCCGATACCATGGACGCGGTTGCCATGACCGGGATACTGGCAACGGGGCATTATGTTTTGGGTTCTTTCGGCGCCCTGGTTTACCTTGCCAGCAAAAAGCTCCTTCTGAAAACCGAGGACCGCTCCACCCGCAAGTTGCTGAATTTATACGGCGAACAGCCCAGGTTTATTTGGATTGTCGTCGATGAAGTTGAAATTGAAATCCCCTTTGAGCAACTGGAGAAAGGCAATATCGTGAGCATCAACGCCGGAGAAACGATACCTATTGACGGGCAAGTTGTTAAAGGATATGCGCTCATCGATCAACAGGCGCTGACCGGCGAGGCCCAACCTGCTGAAAAAAAGGTGGGGGATACTTGTTTCGCCGCTACGCTTGTACTGGAGGGGCGCCTCCATATTAAAGTGGAAAAAGCCGGGCGGGATACGGTGGCGGCTCAGATCGGCCAAATCCTGCAACGGACGATCGACTTCAAGGAAGTTATGACGTCGAAAGGGCAGGAAGTTGCCGACAAATCGGCCCTTCCCATGTTGGCCCTTAGCGTGGCGAGCGTTCCCTTTCTGGGCCTGATTGGAGGGGCGGCTATTGCCAACGCCAGTTTCGGTTATATTTTGAGGCTGGTTTCTCCAATGATGGTGCTCAACTTCCTGACCATTGCCTCCCAGGAAGGCATCCTGGTTAAAGACGGCCGCTCTCTGGAACGGTTGAGTAAGATAGATACGGTAATATTTGATAAAACGGGCACGCTTACCTTATCTCAGCCCCACATTAAAAAAATCCATGCCTTAAACGGCCTGTCGGAAAATGAGTTGCTGACGTATGCCGCAGCGGCGGAGTACCGCCAAACTCACCCTGTGGCGTTGGCCATTTTAGAGGAAGCCAAAGAACGGCAGCTCGGCCTGCCTGAAATCGACGAAGCTAAGTACGAAGTAGGCTACGGAATTAAAGTGGCCATAGGCGATAAAAAAGTTCTTGTCGGCAGCGCCCGGTTTATGAAGGGAGAGGGTGTCGGCCTCCCGCCAGTAACACAATCCTTAACCGAAAAAGCGCATAAAAGCGGCTACTCGCTGATTCACGTGGCCATCAACGGGCAATTGGAGGGAACTATTGAACTGCATCCTACCATACGCCCCGAGGCTGAAGAGATCATCAGAGAACTGGAAGCCAATAACAAAACTTGTTATATTATCTCCGGCGACCACGAACAGCCCACCCGCCACCTTGCTGAACAGTTGGGCATCAGCCATTATTTTGCCGAAGTATTGCCCGAAGACAAAGCAGACCTGGTCGCCCATTTGCAACAGCAGGGTAAAACGGTTTGCTTTATCGGCGACGGCATCAACGATTCTATCGCGCTTAAGAAAGCGGACGTCTCTATTTCGCTGCGCGGCGCCTCGACTATTGCCACAGATACCGCCCAGATCGTTTTGATGAACGAGTCGCTGAGCCAGCTTCCGTTGCTGTTTAATCTGGGAGAACAGTTCAGCGGGCATATGAAAACAAATCTGAGATCGAGCATTTGGCCGGCTGTTTTTATCGTCGGCGGGGTGTTTTTCCTGAATTTTGGCATGCTCACGGCACTTCTTGCCAATCAGGCCAGTTTGGTGGTGGGCGTTGGAAACGCAATACACCCGATGGTTACCTATCAGCAGGCAAAAAAGCGCAGGCAGGAGGTGACAAGCCGAGAGAGGATAACAGAAAATAAGCCTTTATTGATGAGCGGCAACCCCAGTGAATAGCTGTTCAACAACAGCTTCTGAGTTTAAGCATAAAAAAACGACATGATGCCAACAACCTCCCTGGCCCGTGCCCGAAAGCAGGAGGCTGACCGAATTGTATGCACAATACCTTCTATTCGGCGGGTATAGCCTTACTGCCTTTTCCGCTTGTCGCCGCCGCCGCCCTGTTGGTCCTTCAGATCGAAATGCTTCGCGCTATCGCCCGGTTGTACGAGGTTGAATTCAGAGAAAACCTTACCGTATCCCTGATCCGTACGCTGGCCGGGTTTGCCGGCACAGCCGCCCTGATCAAGGCTATTCCGGCCTGGGCTACCTGTTAGGCGGCACAACTGCCGCCGTGACGGCCGCCGTCGGCACCTATGCCACCGGCAAGGTCTTTACCCACCACTTTGACCAGGGCGGCACCATGCTGGACTTTGACCCGGCGCAGTTCCGGGATGTCTTTCGGCGGGAATCTGAAAAGGGAAAGGCCCTGGTGGCCGGCCGGAGATTACCAGATAAACGTAGCCTGGACAGGGAAGTGCCCGGCCCGGATACTACGAGATACAAGGTGTTGCTGGAGCAGAAAAAAGCGTTGCTTGCGAGTGTGCGTGCGCTGCGGGATGAGGTGGCGACGCTTCGAAAACAGGGGGAACATAATAATCAGGAAGAAAAATGCATGTAAAATCTGTAGTGCTGCCGTTGGGACGCGCTGACCTGCACTTTTGCGCATTTCGGGCAATACAAAGCGGTTGCCCGCTTCAAAAAACCATATATCTTTTCGATGGCGCTGCCCCGGCGGACGGCAGTGCATCCGGCGCCTTTGTGGCGGTTGATGGAGGAGGGGTAAGCCTTCGGCCTACCTGCGGCCCTCATCCCTTTTTTTCTAAAAATCCCTCGGGTTCGGTTCCAACTTTTTGTTTAACTTACCGACAAAAAGCCGCCCCGTCATGAGTGGAAGGAAAAAAATACTGAAAGGAGATTCGGACTTCAAAAATATAGTGGCCAACCAGGGTTATTTTGTAGATAAAACCCTTTTAATACAAGAGTTTTTTGAAAATGGGGATAAAGTATTGCTCATGCCCCGCCCCCGCCGGTTCGGGAAAACCCTGAACCTGTCGATGATAGAACACTTTTTTGACATCAACAAAAAAGAGAGTGCCGGGCTGTTCAAGGAATTTAAAATAAGCGCGGAAAAAGGTTTTTGCCAGTCCCACCAGAATAAATATCCTGTGATCAACCTTTCTTTGAAAAGTGCCCGGGGAGATGATTGGGAAAGTTGTTTGCTGCATCTAAAGATGCTCGTTTCAGAAGCCTACCAGGAACATAAATACCTGCTGGAGTCCGATAAACTGGAAGGCTACGAAAAGAAAAACATAACAGAAATCATCCTGAAAAAAGGCGTACAAGCTGATTACTCTTTCAGCCTTTTCAATTTGAGCAAATATCTAAAAGCCCATTTTGGCGCCGAAGCCATCATTCTCGTCGACGAATACGACACGCCGATCATCGACGGGTATAAGGAAGAATACTACGGCGAGGTGATCAAATTCATGCAGGTGTTTATGGGCTCGGCTTTCAAAGGGAACCCCTACCTGCACAAAGGGTTGATAACCGGCATTATGCGCATAGCGCGCGAAAGCATTTTTTCGGAGAT
This sequence comes from Phaeodactylibacter sp., assembly GCA_024102975.1. GTDB lineage: Bacteria > Bacteroidota > Bacteroidia > Chitinophagales > Saprospiraceae > JACJXW01. The sequence goes on from JAGFJD010000030.1 coordinate 23,425, forward strand.
GAACAACATCGGCGTTTATACCATCACCAGCCTTTATTTTGCCGACAAGTTCGGGTTTACCGAAACAGAGACAAAAGAAGCATTGGCTTATTTTAGTTTGGAAGAGCATTTCCCGGAGGTGCAAAAATGGTATAACGGCTATCAGTTTGGCAATACCGGCCAGATTTACAACCCCTGGTCTATCGTCAACTACATATCGAGGCACGAGGAGGGCTTTAAAGCCTATTGGATCAATACAGGAACGGATTCGCTCATCAAAGAACGTATCCTGGAGCCGGATATCGACCAAACCTACGACACGCTGCAACAATTGGTAGCCGGCCAAACCGTTGAAAAGATCATCGACGAGAGTTTTGTGTTTTCCGACTTTGCCACCAACCGGGAATTGCTCTGGACGCTGCTGGCCTTCAGCGGCTACCTGACGCAGGTGAAGGAAGTCCGCAGGAACACCTACTTGCTGAAAATCCCCAATTATGAGATCAAGACCGTTTTCCAGGATATCGTCATGGCCTGGCTGCACCGGGATGTGAAAGTCCAAAGGGAATTATTGATCTCCACCGCCGGGCATTTGGTAAACAACCGCCTCCAGGCCTTTGAAAAAGGGTTCAAAAAGATCATGGGCGACACGTTCAGCTATTTTGATACGGGCGGCGAAGCGGAAAAAGCTTATCAAGCTTACGTGCTGGGCCTGCTGGCCGTCATCGGCGACGACTACCTCATCCGCTCCAACCGGGAAAGCGGCGAAGGCCGGTATGATATCATGCTGATGCCGCACGACAAAACCCGCTACGGCGTTGTTATCGAGATCAAACGGATAGAAGGGAGAAAGAAGAAAGAAACGGAAGACGCTTTTTCAGAAAGGATCAACGCCGCTCTGGCCGAAGCCGCCCGCCAAATAGAGTACAAAAAATACTACAAGGAATTGCTTGCCCATAAGATCGAAAAGATCATCCAACTCCCTATAGTCTTTGCCGGGAAAGAACCTTTTGTTTTTCGGGTGGAATAGTATTTGTTTATCTTGCCAACAAAAAGCACCCCGCCATGACTGGAAGGAAACGATTGAAGATCGGCACCTCCGATTTCCGGAAGCTGATTGAGGACAACGGGTATTTCGTAGACAAGACCCTGTTCATCAAAGAGGTCATCGACAGCGCGCACGAAGTGATGCTCATCCCGCGCCCGAGGCGTTTCGGCAAGACGCTGAACCTGTCGATGCTCCGCTATTTTTTTGATGCCGCCCAACCGGATACCGCCGGTTTATTTGAACCTTATCTGATCTGGCAGGCAGGGGAATATTACACTGCCCAACAGGGGAAGTACCCCGTCATCCACCTGACCCTAAAGGCGGCAAAATCTCCGGGTTTTGAGAAATCGGCGCTTTTTATCAAAAATATTTTGAAAGAGGTTTACCAGCAGAACAGATATTTGTTGGAAAAAGGCGTTTTATCTCCCGAAGAAGAAGAAACGTTTAGGCAAATTCTTGAGGGCAAAGCGGATATGGCTACTTACGAATTTAGCCTCAAAAAGCTGAGCGAGTATCTATACAGGCATTACGGCGAAAAGGCCATCATCTTAATGGATGAATACGACGCCCCCATCCATGCCGGCTACCAGCACGGTTACTACGAAGAAAGCATCGCCCTGATGAAATCCCTCATGGGCAATACCTTCAAAGACAACGAGTTCCTGCAAAAGGGCGTCATCACCGGCATCCTCCGCATTTCCCGGGAGAGCATTTTCTCCGACCTGAACAACCTGGGCGTTTATTCCCTGCTCGGCCATGCCTTTGCCGACAAGTTCGGCTTCACCGAGGAGGAAACCGCTCAACTGCTGGAATACTTCCATTTGCATGACTACTTCGGCCAGGTTAAGAAATGGTACGACGGCTATCAGGTTGGAGACAAGGCGCATATCTACAATCCCTGGTCGATCATCAATTTCATCGAGCGGCATACGGAAGGCTTCAAACCCTATTGGGTGAACACCAGTTCGGACGAATTGATAAAAAAACGCGTCGTGGCTAAAGAAGCGGAAAATATCCGGGGCGATATCGAGCAACTCATCAAAGGAGAAACCATTACCAAGAATATTGAAGAGAATATCGTCTTTTCCGATTTTGCCGAAGACTGGGAACTGCTGTGGTCCCTGTTGGCCTTCAGCGGGTATCTGACGCCGGTTAAATGGTTCAAAAAGAAGGAGTATGAACTGAAAATCCCGAATTACGAGGTCAAGACTTTGTTTGATGAAATTGTCCTGGAATGGCTGAAAAAGGAGGTGAAGGTTCGCGATTTTACGCTGAAGGCCTTGGCCCAAAGCCTCGTTAATAACCGGATTCCCGAGTTTGAAAAGCACTTCAAACAACTGATGGGAGATACCTTCAGTTACTTCGACATCCATACGGAACCGGAGCGGGTATTCCAGGCTTACGTACTGGGCCTGCTCGGCATCCTGGGCGACGACTACGTCATCCGCTCGAACCGGGAATCGGGAAGCGGCCGTTACGACATCTTACTTTTGCCGCGTGACCGTTCCCGGTATGGCGTAGTCATGGAGATCAAGCAGTTGAAAAAAGATGCCTCTGAAGAAGAAATCCAACAACAGCTCCGGGAGGCGCTGGGGCAGATCACCGGTAACCGGTACTACCGGGAATTGCTCGATCATAAGGTCGAAAACCGCATCGAAATGGCGATCGTGTTTGTTGGCAAAGAGGTGTATATACGCACTTAATCCGCCGGCGTTTCTGCGTTTTCGCCTCCAACATTTACCCTGGCGAGTGGAAGAGCGCTGCCTCACGCCCCCACCACATGGATTGTCTTCCCTCCCTCGGATTCCGTTTTCCAGTAAATCCGCTCCTCCCAACTGGCCTCCTCCCTCCGGTCAAACACCACCAGCCAGCCCGTCTTTTCCCCCAACTGGTCCATATAGCCGGCGAGTTGTTCCAGCCCCTCAGGGATAGTTTTGGGGCCGTAGTGCAGCTTGATCTCGATGGGATATTTATTGCCGCCGTAGTGTACGCACAAGTCCATCCGTCCTTTGTTTGCCGCGTATTCGCGCGATATTTCGCCCCCGGCGTTGATAATGCGCTGGAGAAAGGCCTGCAGGATCAGATGGGGAGCAGCTTCTTTGTACTGGTATTTTTCCTGCCAGATCCCGCTGTTTTCCCGCCAGAATTGTTGAAAAGACTTTAGTAGGCCGTTCATGTTCAGTGTGCCGTCTTGGTTAACCCATTGATTTTTTATTTCCGTCTGCAAATGCATTTGGGTGTTATAGCTCAATTTTCGGATGATGACTTCCGCGTACATTTTATTGGCGGGCTTCAGGATGTAATTTTCTTTTTTGAGCAACCCTAAGTCCAGGCAGTACTGCGTATCGTCGTCGACGAAATCAACCGCGAATTTTTCGCCGGTAATAACCGGTTCTATCACCTTTCTCACGCGTTCTTCATTCAGCCGTTCCAGCAGGCTATCGATGTGGGTGTCCCGCCGCAGCAGAATGTTTTTGACGGCCTGCTCGACATGGGCGGCGGTTACGGTTGTTGAAAAGTCATTTTTCAGGATTTCCGCGACAATTTCCCGGGCGATAGCGTTGACCAGCCAGGGCTGGCCATCTGTGTAATCATGGACGCTTGCCACGGCGGCTTTTTCGAAAACCTGGCCTGTGGCCTTGGTGTGTTGGTGGTAAAGGCCTTGTATTTCTTCAGGGGAAAAATTGCGTAGCGTCAGGGTTTTGGCAATGATGTTGAACGGGCTGGGAGAACCAAGTGTTTCTCTGCTATCTCTAACCTTTGATTTGTAATCCCGGATATTTCTCATCCCAACCAGAGCGATGCTGTGCAGGAAGGGGATTTGGCTACGGGTGACATATCCATTTCTGAGCTGTCGGAGGAAGGAAACCAACGTGCCGTTTTGAAGAGCGTCAACCTCGTCAAAAAAGATAACTAAAGGCTTATCAAGCTCCAGGCAATAATCGGTGATTGCGTTTTTTATCAGGTTAGCTGTATCATCGATATCCAACTGTTGTGCAAATGTATCCCTATGAGGCAATTGA
>JAGFJD010000048.1 GCA_024102975.1 Phaeodactylibacter sp.
AGATTTTGGGTTCTCACGAAGGCATTTTTCCGCCCCATAGCAGCGCTACGGGGCGGAAAAATGGCAAAGTGAGGTTCCAAAAGCTGGCATTTGCAGCCAAAATGACTACCTCCAAACATGCTCTTAGACTTGACAAGTTTCAAAAACTTGTCAAGTCTTTGCTTTTCAGCTCAACCCCCGCCAAAATAAGGACAACTGTGATCTCCACCAAAAAATACGCCACCCCCAAAGCCGTCAGCTGCGGGTAGAAGTAAAAAACCAGCCCCAGGGTCAGGCAACAGTACAGCAGGTTGGCCACCGCTATGCCTCTCAGGAAAGGCCTCCGGTTTTGGGTGAGAAAAAAGCAGCAACTCAGGGAGTAAACAGCGAAAACGCCGGCGATGGCAGCCAGCGGGTAGAGTACCTTCGGAGGCATGCCGAAAACGGGTTCCCACCACACCAGAACGACGCCCAGGAGAAATGCGGACAGCAATGCCCCCAGGCCGTCGATCAAAAAGAGCTTGCGGGGAGGCAGGCCGGCCAAACGGTTAACATCCTTCATATTTCCCTTGCCTTTCCTTCTTCCCGAATGGCCTTACTGGGCCTTGACCACCTTCCGCACGCCGGCCAACTCCCCATCCGCCAGAATCTGCAGCAGGTATACGCCATCCGGCAGGCCAGCTCCGTCAAAAGTGAAGCGGTGGCGCCGGGTGGCCGGCACTTGCCGCAGCTCCCGCTCGGCCACCAGTTGGCCGTAGGGGGTAAGCAGGCGGGCCTGTATGCGGCTTTTGTCTTCCGGCAGGGAGAAGTCCACCCGCAGCTGATCCCGGAACGGGGCAGGGTAGAGCCGCAGGTATGGCATCGGCTCGCCCGGGCCGGCGGCCACGTCGGTCAGCGGCTCGGTGAGGATCAACACTTCCGGGTCGTCGAAGTAGAAGCCATCCTGGTTGACGAAGCCGTCGGTGTCGATCCGGAAGCGGATGTACACTTCCCCGTTGCCCAGGTAATCCGAGATGTCGATCTCCTCCATGACCCACTCGCTCTGGCTGCCGTCGTAGAGCGGCTCGCCGATAGGCTGGAAGTTGCCGTTGCCGGGCTTGGTGTACCGGCCGCAGAGCGGTATAAAATCCACGCCGTCGGTGGAGATCAGCACCTGGGCGTAGTCCCACCCGGCTTCGATCTGCCAGCGGGCCCAGAAGCGGAGGAAGGCCCGCTGCCCGGCAAGCAGGCTGACGGGGTTCCGCAGGGTGACGGCAGCCTCGTACCCGTCCGGGTAGTTGCCGTTGGGGCTGTCGGTATAGCTGGTGGGGGCGGAGACGAAGCTCTCTGCAGTCAGCCCCCACAGGAAGCTGGAGGTCCAGTTGTCCTCAGCGGATAAATCGTCAAGAAAGATAGTCTCCAGGGCGCCCCGGAGGTAGGTCTTGCGCAGGGTATCGGTACGGGTGAACAGGCCGTTGTCGATATGGACGGCGAAGCGTACTTCTTCTTCCGTGCCTGCATCCGGGAGAACGTTATACTCAAAATCATAGCTGCTCTCTTCCAGTCGGGCGAGGTTGTACTCCCGGGGTGCGGCCGTAACCTCCACATTGGGGCTGGCGGCGCTGACGGAGACCGTCGCCGGCCCGTCCATCAGGCCGTACCTTTTCAGGGCCAGCCCGACGGTGCCATTGGCGGTAGTGAGGATTTCCTCGCTGTTGTCTTTAACTTCCAGGTAGTTGAGCAGCAGGTGGGCGGCGGTCAGGTTCTGCAGCAGGCACGATTTGTTGAGTTCGTCGATCGCGCTCTCGGGCGGCCAGAAGCCGAAGGATCCGGGCCCTACCTCCGGCGTATAGGAATAGATGGCGGGCTTGGTTTCATCCTCGCCGTACATCCAGTCGTCGCTCCCGCCATTGGTGACATAGCCCACCGTCTCGGTGCCGGTGCCCATGGTGAAGTTGTTTTCCCGGGTCATCAGCCGGCCGAGGCCTTTGAAGAGTTCGTCCTCTTCGGTCGGCTGGTCGTTGTATCCCCAGGGATGGATCAGCAGGTTGCCGAAGGTGTGGTAGTTGAAAGCGATCTGAAACCGGCGCTGCTCGCAGAAATATTTAATGGCCTGGGTTTCCGGCTCGGAGAAAGGGGCTGTGCCGCGGAAGGTCGCCCCCTCAGGGTTGGAGGAGGAGCCGATGTCGTCGATGCCCCATTCGAAGCCGTAGTTGCGGTTCAGGTCGACGCCGTAGGGAACGCCGTCCTCATTCGCCCATCGGTTTTTGCGCCACAGGCCGCCGCCGAAAGGCTCGATGGTTTCGTTGTAAATGTATCCATCCGGGTTGATGCAGGGGATGAAGTACATCTCCGTATTGTCGACCAGATACTGTATTTCCGGGTCCGTCTCGTAATTTTCCAGCAGGTGCCAGAGGTAGAAGATCATCTGGGAGAGGCTGTTGGGCTCGCGGGCGTGGTGCAGGGCGGTGTAGAGGGCTTCCGGCTCCTCTTCGTCCTCGTTGGGGTTATCGGACACGCGCAGCCAGTAGATGGGGCGCCCTTCGTGCGTCAGGATATCGCCGATGGGCTGGCGGGCGCTGATCAGGTTGGGGTACAGCCCAACCATCTTGTCCAGAGTTTCCAGCATTTCCTGGTAGGTGTAGTAGCCGCCCATCGATCCGTATTCGTAATTGTCGGGGGTGGGATAGTCGTAGGCAGGGCCGCCGGTATCGCCCTCACATCCGTTGCCGCGCAGGATCGGCGTTTGTTCCGGCTGCTGCCGTTGATCCCGGTACCAGGCTACAACGTCGGGAATGAGCACCTCGTAGTCGAAGCCGTGCCGGGCCAGCAAGGCGATCTCCGCTTCGGAAAAGTCGTTGATGAGGAAACGCCCCCGCGCTACCTGGCCGTGGTCGGTTTCCAGGCCCAGGGCCGCCAGGTCAGAGAGGGAAGTATTGGCCAGGCTGACCTTTACCCGGGAATAGTCCATCCCGGGCTGAGCCTGCAGCGCCATCGCTGAAACAAGAAGGAGAAGAGGTAGAAGCCGCTTTTTCATACTAATCAGATTGTTTAAGAGCCAGGCGCGAAGGTAGCGTTTTTTTGCTATGTGGCCGGCAAATTCAGGCAACGGCACGGCAGAAGTACGCCAAAAAGGAAGGTATTGTCGGTTTGTTTACGGAGGGGGCACTCCGTCAGGGCCAGCACAACGGCTAACAATATAGCCATATAACAATTGCCCCGGGAACAGAGCTGCCAGGCCACGCTTTCGAAGCAGCATTAGGGTGGTGTATTAAATCCGTTGAAGTTTCTGTGCGACTGGAGAGCGGACCTCCAGAGCCTGCTCTTTTTGCACTTTCCTTCGTATCTTCTGGAATCGAATCCAGCTCCATTTCATATTTTCGCAATTCAGAACAATAATCTTTTTCAAACATGCAACTAAACTCCCTTAACACCTCCCCCCCTGCCGAAGCCCAAACCGCCCTGCTCGCCTGCAACGGCGCCGCCCGCTGGGCAACCCGCATGCTGGAAGCCCGCCCCTTCGCTTCCCCCGCCGCCCTCTTCGCCCGCTGCAACGACGTCTGGTACAACGAATGCCGGGAGGCCGACTGGCGGGAAGCCTTCGCCCAGCACCCCCGGATCGGCGACATCGACAGCCTGAAGGAAAAATACGCCGCCACCAAAACCTGGGCGGCAGGCGAACAGCAGGGCGTTAAACAGGCATCAACCGCCACCCTGGAGCAACTGGCGGCTGCCAACCGGGCCTACGAAGAAAAATTCGGCTTCCTCTTCATCGTCTGCGCCACCGGGAAATCGGCGGAAGAAATGCTGAGGCTATTGCAGGGCCGGCTGGAAAACAACCAGGAAGAGGAACTCCTGGTCGCTATGGGCGAACAGTGCAAGATCACCCACCTGCGCCTGCGCAAGCTCCTGGCGGAAGAAGCCCTGCCCGAAGCGCCCCGCAGCCAGGTGACTACCCACGTGCTGGACACCTCCGCCGGCCATCCGGGGCAAAACATCAGCATCCGCCTCAAAGCCCGGGCCGGCGCCCAATGGCAAACTATCGCCCAGGGCATCACCAACGCCGACGGCCGCATCGCCGACCTCCTGCCCCCGGGCCGCATCCTGCCTCCGGGCAACTACCAAATGGCCTTCGACACCGGAAAGTATTTCGGCAACCAAAAAATCCGCGGCTTTTACCCGGAAGTGGACATAGCATTCACTATTTTTGACGGCAGCCACTACCATGTGCCGCTGCTGGTCAACCCGTTTGGGTATTCGACGTATCGGGGGTCGTGAAGGGGGGAAATGTGGGGAAATACTTGGAGATACTTGGAGATACGGTGGAGATACTTGGAGATATGGTGGAAATAAGTGGAAATGTAGTAGAAATGCGTAGAGATGGGGCCGAGGGGATAAAATGCATTGAAATGGGTGGAGATACGGGGAAGATACTTTGAAATACGATGGAAATACAGTGGAAATGAGGAGAGCCAGGGTGAATGGGCCGGGTATCAGTTTGCCGGGTGCCCGGGTTACAGAGTAAGGCGTTGAAAAGCAGCCGCTTGCAATCTTTGTGGTTCTCTGCGCCCCCTGCGGTTCAAAACAAAACCTGCCCGGCAGGCGGGAAACAGGGTAGTTTGAAGAGTCCCCCACTTGATCACCAGGCTACAAACAGCAAGCTAATATTAAGCGCCGCTAAACCTCCCCCTTCTCCGGCCCCTAAGGAGGAGGGTCGAGTCGGGGGGGGACTAAACAACCGGCCGCAAGACTCCGGCAACAATATAACAATACAGCCCCACTGAGCCTCCCCCTCCCCTTCGGGGAGGGTCGGGGAGGGGCTATAAAACCACCCCCATGCAACGATCCATACCAGACGCCAACAAACACGCCATCTTTTACCAGCTCGGCCAGGCCAACCAGGCCTTCCGGGCCCTCTACCCCGGCGAACGGCCCGACCGCCAGCCCGTGCATACCGTCTACGGCGGCGCCGGCCTGTTCCGATACAACACCGCCGAGGTGCTGGCAAAAAAAGCCCTGGAGGCCATGCAGCTGTACGCTCCCGATTTCGCCACCTTCGGGCGGATTTTCCAGCTCGAAGGGGCCCAGGCCCTGCCGGAAGAGCCTGCCGCCGTCCATGAACTGGAGGAGGAACTGCAGGCCATGAGCGCCGAGGAGCGGAAAGGCCACTCCGGCTGGCTGTCCTTCGAAGTGTACCATAAAACCCTGCGCAAGCTGCGCACGGAAGCGGTCGAGGACTTCCGCATCGACTTCGAGGACGGCTTCGGCAACCGCCCCAACGACGAAGAGGACCAAACCGCCCTGCAGGCCGCCCGGGAAGTAGCCCGGGGCATGGCCGAAAATACGCTGCCCCCCTTTATCGGCATCCGCATCAAGCCCTTCACCGAGGAGATGAAAGAACGGGCCGTGCGCACCCTCGACCTCTTCCTCACCGCCCTGATGATGGAAACCAACGGAAAACTGCCCGGCAACTTCGTGGTCATGCTGCCCAAGGTCACCATCCCCGAGCAGCCGGAAGCGCTGGTGCAGTTCTTCGAGCTGCTGGAAGACGCCTTTGCTTTGGACGACGGAACCCTGAAAATGGAAATGATGGTCGAAACCACCCAGTCCATCATGGATGCCCAGGGGGGCAACCCGCTCTACCGCCTCGTCCGCGCCGCCCGGGGGCGCTGCGTGGCCATGCACTTCGGCACCTACGATTACACCGCCGCCTGCAACATCACCGCCCGCTACCAGGAGATGGACCACCCCGTTTGCGATTTCGCCCACCACATGACCAAGGTGGCCCTGGCGCAAACCGGCATCTGGCTGTCGGACGGCGCCACCAACACCATGCCGATCGGCCCCCACCGGGGCCAGGGCCTGACAGCGGAACAGATCGCCGAAAATACCCGGGTCGTCCACCAAGCCTGGCGGAAAGGGTACGGCCACATCCGCCATTCCCTCCGCAACGGCTACTACCAGGGATGGGACCTCAACCCCGCCCAGCTGCCGATGCGCTACGCCGCCGTCTACGCCTTCTTCCTGGAGAGCTACCACGACGCCCGCAACCGCCTCCGCGCCTTCATCGGCCAGGCCGCCCGCGCTACCCTCATCGGCGACGTATTCGACGACGCCGCCACCGGCCAGGGCCTGCTCAACTACTTCCTGCGCGCCCTGAACAGCGGCGCCATCACCGAAGAAGATGTAATGGCCACCGGACTGACCCTGGAGGAAATCCGCAGCCGGTCGTTCAAGAAGATACTGGAGAACAGGAAAAGGGAGTTGTGAAATTTTTGATGTGCGATGTGCGCCCGTCTTCGCTGTCGCTCTTCCGGGTAAAATGTGCGATTTTTGACGCAGAACACTCCGCCCCGGAAGTGCCGGCGGGGCAGTCCTGCTTGGGATAAATCTAAAATCGCAAATCAAAAATCATACTTCGAAAATATAACCGCCCACAGCCATATAAAACCACCTCCCATGAAAGCATGGACCTTCATCCACGACCACCTCCGCCGCCAACAGCCTGTACTGCTTCTGTATGTCGTCGACAGCCACGGCAGCTCGCCCGGCCGGCAGGGCTTCCGGATGGCAGTCAACGAAGCCGGGCAGATGGCCGGCTCTATCGGCGGGGGCGTCATGGAACACAAGCTGGTGGAATATGCCCGGGCCCTGCTGCGGGAAAAGGACTACCGGATCTTCCTCAAACAGCAATACCACGACAAGGAACACGCAAAGGATCAATCCGGCATGATCTGCTCCGGGCGGCAGGCCGTCGCCTTCGTGCCCGTCCTGCCGGAGCAGGAGGAACGGGCCCGGCAGGCCGTAGAAGCGTTTAACAACAAGGGAGAAACCTGCCTGCTGATCCGCCCCCAGGGCTGGGAACTCCTGCCTGCCGCCGGAGCGCCCCCTCCCGGCTTCGCCTATCGGGATGAAGCCCACTGGTCCTATGCCGAAATCCTGGGCAAAGCCCCGGTGATCCACATCCTGGGCGGCGGCCACGTCGGTACGGCCCTTTCGGAAGTGATGCGCCGGCTGGGCTTCTACGTCATCGTCTACGACGACCGCCCCGGGCTCAACACCATGCAGGCCAATGCCTTTGCCCATGAAAAAAAAGTGGTGGACTACGAAAAGATGACAGACTATCTCCCGGAGGATGAAACCGCCTGCGTAGCCATTATGACCTTCGGCTACCGGCCCGACATGGTGCTTTTCCGCCAGCTGTACGACAAGCGCTTCTTCTACCTGGGCCTGATGGGCAGCTATGCCAAGATCGAAGAGATGAAAAAGGAAGGCCGGGCCTACGGCATCACCGACACGCACTGGGAACGGGTAAACGCTCCCATCGGACTGGACATTTCCAGCAAAACGCCTATGGAGATCGCCATCAGCGTAGCGGCCGAAATCATCCTGGAGAAGAATAAAAGGATGCCGACGGGGAGGAGACAGGATGGTTATTCAGGCCTTTAACACGGGGAAATGCATGGAAATACCTGGAAATATCCTGACCTCCACAGAGATCGGGGACTGTTCAAACTGCTGTGATTCAACGCCTTACCCTGTAACCCTCTGTATTCCCTGCGGTTAGGAAAATGCGGGTTGACACAGTTTTTTTGAACAAACCCCGGAGGTTGTTTACCCCTCCCACCCGCCCCCCGCTTTTGCGCCATATGTGAAAACCCCTATCTGCCCTATGTGATCAAAACCCAACCAGCCCCACTTTATGCGCCCTATATGGCAAACAGCCAGGCACACCCTGAAAAACACCTTATAAAAAAATCACCGCCAATTCCATATCTTTACCTTCATTATCCCTCAAAACTCCCTAAACTGTACCCCCAACGCAGCCCCTTAGAAAACCGGCAACCTTCAGTCACCCATACAACCACCAGTTATGAACACATTTACCTGCTGGCTGCTGTTGTTATTATCTGCCAACGCCTGGCAGAATAACGACCCCAGCCTGGCCTGCAACCTCACTGTCAACGCCGGCCCGGACCAGACCATCTGCAACCCCGGCCAGCCCGTCAACCTCAACGCCAACGTCAACGGGCAAATACTGAACGTCAGCTGGTCGCCCTCCACCGGCCTGTCCAACCCCAACAGCCCCAACCCGACGGCAACGGTCAATACCACCACCACCTACACCGTCACCGTCAACGGCGCTTCCAACCAGAACCAGATGCTAAACGGCGACTTCAGCCAGGGCTTCACCAACTTTACCAGCAACTACGTGCCCGGCACCGGCGGCCCCTTCGGCCTGCTCTCCGCCGAAGGCACATACGCCGTATCCACCAACCCCGCCCTGACCCACACCAACTTCTCCAGCTTCGGCGACATTTCCGGCGACGGCAATATGCTCGTGGTCAACGGCGCCGGCGTAGCCAACCAGGCCGTACTCTGCCAGACGGTATCCGTAACCCCCAATACCAACTACGCCTTCAGCACCTGGGTAGCCTCCGCCATCTCCAACTCGCCGGCCCAGCTGCAGTTCTCCGCCAACGGCCAACTGCTCGGCGGCATCTTCAGCGCCTCCCCTACGCCCGGGCAGTGGGACCAGTTCTACGCCGTCTGGAATTCAGGCGGCAGCAATTCGGCCACCATCTGCATCGTCAACCAGAACACCGCCCTGAGCGGCAACGACTTCTGCCTCGATGGCATGTTTTTCAGCGAACTCTGCCAGGCCACCGACCAGGTCACCATCACCGTTGTGCAGCTCAACGCCGACTTCAACCCGCCCACCGGCCTGTGCGTGGCCTCGCCGCCCGTCAACCTCAATTCCTTACTCTCCCCCCAGGCTACTCCCGGGGGCACATGGAGGGTCAACGGCATCCCCACCAGTATTTTCGACCCTTCGCAGTGGGGCGCCGGCATCCACAACATCACCTATACCGTCTCTTCGGGCCCCTGCACCGAAACCCTGAGCCTGCCCATCATCGTCGAGCCCCTGCCGCAGGCACTCTGGTTCCCGCCCGCCGGCCTGTGCGAAACCAGCCCGGTGGCGAACATGAATGCCTGGCTCGCCCCCGGCAGCCTGCCGGGCGGATTCTGGACGATCAACGGCTCGCCCTCCAACGGGCAGTTCAACCCGTCCTTCTGGGGGCCGGGCCTGCACTTCGTGTCCTATACCGCCGGCACGCCGCCCTGCCTCAACGACTTCATGGAGTTCGTGGAGGTCAGCGCCCTGCCCTCCGCCAACTTCACCGCCCCGCCCGAGGTCTGCGCCCAGTCCGGCCCCATCCTCCTCAACTCCTGGCTGGAACCGGGCAGCAGCAGCGGCGGGACGTGGACGGTCAACGGCGTGCCCGCCACCGTCCTGGATCCGGAAACCCTGGGGCCAGGGGTGTATGACATCATCTACGAGGTAGGCACCTTCCCCTGCCAGGGCATCGACCAGGGCACAGTCATCATCAACGCCGTGCCCGCTCCGGTACCCACCTGCGGGCCGTCCACCAGCAACAGCATCACGGTGAACTGGCCGGCAGTGCCGGGAGCATCCGGATATTCGGTACAAATACTCAGCGGCCAGGCCGGCGGCAGCGTGGCCGGCACGTCGTTTACCCTGGGCGGCCTCAGCCCCGGCGAAACAGTAGAACTCATCGTGCTGGCCGAAGACGGCTCCGGCTGCCCGGGAACGCCCAGCAACCCCATCCAGTGCGCCACCCTCTCCTGCATCGCGCCGGAGGTGGTGATTGCGCCGGAACCACCCCGCTGTGCGGACGCGCCGGCTTTCAACCTGTCCGTCACTGTAGCTGACACCCTGCCCGATGGCGTTTGGAGCGGCCCGGGCATCGTGGATGCAATCGCCGGAACCTTTGACCCCGCCGTGGCGGGGGCGGGCCTCCATACCGTACAGTTCGTCACCAGCTCCGGCGACTGCCCGGGGCAGGGCGAGGTAGAGCTGGAGGTGCTGCCCATACCGGTGGCGGCATTCACCCTGCCGGATACCATCTGCGTTTCCGATACGGCCCTCATCGAATTTACAGGCATAGCTGATCCTGCCGCTGCCTTTACCTGGGACTTTGGCGGGGGGAGCAGCGCCGCCGCCCCCAACGATACCCTGCAACCCGTACGCTGGTCAACTCCGGGCCAGAAGATCGTCAGCCTGCAGATCGAACAGGACGGTTGCCTGTCCGAGCTGTTCGCCGATACCATTTTGGTACAGCCCTTGCTGCAGCCGCCCCTCATGAACTGCCGCAGCACCGAAAATTCGGTAGAATTCTTCTGGAATCCGAACCTGGCGGTGGACTCCTTCCTCGTCACGGTGCTGACGCCCCAAGGCGGCACGATGGTTTCCGACACCAGCTTCCTGGTGGACGACCTCACGCCCGGCGATACCGTTGAGATCAGCGTCACCGCTTTTAGCACCACTGCCTGCCCGGATACCATGGTATTCGCCAGCTGCATCGCCGAGGCCTGCCCGGATATCACGCTGGACATCGCCACCGTGCCGGACATCTGCCTGGATGCGGATACCGCGCCCATCACCCTGAGCGCCACCCTCAGCGGCGGGCCGGCCGACGGCGCATTCCTCTGGCAGGGGCCCGGCATCACCGACGGGCCGGCCGGCTTGTTCGACCCGGAAGAGGCAGGCGCCGGCATGCATGCCATCAACCTGACGTATACCCGGGGCAGTTGCAGCTACAGCGCCAGCGCCAGCATCACCGTATTGCCGACGCCCGTCGCCACTTTCACTGCTGCCAGCCCAATCTGCCTGGATGGCTCTTCCGAAGTGGCCTTCACCGGTTCTGCCGGCAATACTGCTGCCTTCGACTGGGATTTCGACGGCGGCGCGGCCACGCCCGCCGACACCTTCGACGTGCAGTGGGCGGCACCCGGCTCTTACACCATACAGCTGCAGATAGAAGAAGCGGGTTGTACATCCGACATTTATGCCCAAACGGTCCAGGTAGCAGACACGCTGACAACGCCCGCTATCACCTGCGAAGCCACCTACACCTCTGTAACATTCACCTGGAACCGCACCCCCAACGCCTTTGCCTACTCCGCCGTCGTGACCGACGGCCCGGCGGGAACCATCATCTCCGATACCAGCCTGCTGGTGGGCGGGCTGCAACCCGGCCAATCGGTGAGCATCGGGCTGACCGCCCTCAGCCCCACCGTCTGCCCGTCGGTGACCGCAACAGCCACTTGTGCCGCCCTGCCCTGCCCGGACGTCAGCCTCGCCATCCAGCCTCCCGCCGATCAGTGCTTCGGCGGATCGCCCTTTGAGATACCCCTCGGGGTGGATATTATCAACGATACCGGCAACGGCGCCATCACCTGGAGCGGCGCCGGCATCGCCGACCCCAATAACGGCCGCTGGCGGGTCAACGCCGGCCAGGTCGGCCAACCTAACCCCATCGTCGCCACCTGGACGGAGGACGTGTGTGTAGTTACCGATACGGCCTGGCTCACCGTCTTCGCCAACCCTACCGCCGGTTTCACCGCCACGCCCGTGATCTGCGTGGAAGGGCAGGCTACAGTTGAATATACCGGTACAGCTACCCCGAATGCAACATACAACTGGGATTTCGGAGGCGGTGCCGTCATCAGCGGCAGCGGTGCCGGCCCTTATCAGGTGCAATGGGATAACCCCGGCAATTACACCATCAGCCTCCAGGCAGAAGAAAACGGATGCTCATCGGAAATGGAAACACAATCCGTGACGGTGGACGACATCCTCACCCCGCCAGCCGTACAATGCGAAGCCACCTACACCTCGGTGCTGTTCAGCTGGAACGACACCCCCAACGCCTCCTCCCATCAGGTACAGGTAACGGACGGCCCCCAGGGCAACATGCTTTCCAACAACAGCTACCTCATTGCCGGCCTGCAGCCCGGCCAGGAAGTGAGCATCGAACTGACCACCCTCAGCGCCAACGCCTGCCCGGCGGTTAGCACCAACGCCACCTGCGCCGCCCTGCCCTGCCCGAATGTCATCCTCGACATCCAGCCGCCCGCCGATCAGTGCTTCGGCGGCACGGCATTCGATATTGATTTAGATATAAATATCCTGAACGATACCGGCAACGGCACCCTCAGCTGGAGCGGCGCCGGAATAACCAACCCCAATAGCGCCCGGTGGACGGTCGATGGAAGCCAAATCGGCCAGCCCAACGCCATCATCGCCACCTGGACTGAGGATGTTTGCGTGGTGGCCGATACGGCCTTCCTTACCGTCTTCGCCAACCCTACTGCCGATTTCACTGCCACGCCCGTCATCTGCGTGGAAGGGCAGGCTACGGTAGAGTATGCCGGTACGGCTACGCCGGCAGCAACGTACAACTGGGATTTTAACGGCGGGACAGTTGTCAGCGGCAGCGGCGCCGGGCCTTATCAGGTGCAGTGGGATAACCCCGGCAATTACACTGTCAGCCTCCAGGTGGAAGAAAACGGATGCTCGTCGGAAACAGAAACACAACCCGTGACGGTAGACGACATCCTGACGCCTCCAGCCATACAATGCGAAGCCACGTACACCACCGTCCTCTTCACCTGGAACGACACGCCTAATGCCGCTTCCTACCAGGTACAGGTAACGGACGGCCCCCAGGGCAGCATGCTTTCTGATAACAGCTACCTCATCTCCGGCCTGCAGCCCGGCCAGCAAGCGAGCATCGAGCTGACCACCCTCAGCGCCAACGCCTGCCCGGCGGTTAGCGCCAGCGCCACCTGCGCCGCCCTGCCCTGCCCCGATGTCACCCTCGCCATTCAGCCTCCCGCCGACCAGTGCTTCGGCGGAACGGCATTCGATATTGCTTTAGATATAAATATCCTGAACGACACCGGCAACGGCACGCTCAGCTGGAGCGGCACCGGCATTTCCAACCCCAATAACCCCGTATGGACAGTGGAGGGCAGCCAGGTGGGCCAACCCAACCCCATTATCGCCACCTGGACGGAGGACGTATGCGTGGTGGCCGACACGGCCTGGCTTACCGTCTTCGCCAACCCTACCGCCGATTTCACCGCCACGCCCTTGATCTGCGTCGAAGGGCAGGCGACGGTGGCGTATACCGGTACCGCTACTCCAGGCGCAACATACAACTGGGATTTCGACGGCGGAACCGTCATCAGCGGCAGCGGCGCCGGGCCTTACCAGGTGCAGTGGCCCGCCGCCGGCAATTATACCGTTAGCCTGCAGGTGGAAGAAAACGGCTGCTTTTCCGAACCCTTTGCTCAAAGCGTCCAGGCAGACCCGCTGCTACAGGCGCCGGCAGTGGTCTGCCAGCCCAGCTTTGGCAGCGTCCTCTTCACCTGGAGCCCCGTGGCGAATGCTTCCGGTTATCAGGCGAGCGGCGCAGGCGCGATGTTAAGCGATACTTCTTATCTGGTGGAGGGCCTGTTGCCCGGGGAAGAGGCAACCATTACGGTGGCTGCGCTAAGCGCCAACGCCTGCCCGGCGGTTAGCACAGAGGCCAGTTGCAACGGCCTGCTCTGTCCCGACGCTACCGTCAGCCTGTCTGTGACGCCATTCCTCTGTGCGGGCGGGGAAGCCCAACTTGATATTACCTTCTTTGGCGACGGCGGCCCCTACGACCTGACGCTGCTCATCGGCGGGCAACCCACCGCCCTGAGCGGGATCGAAGAGGGATACACCCTGACCCTGCCCCTAACCCAGACCACCCTGTTCAGCCTGCAGGACATCACCGACGCCGGCCACCCCAACTGCAGCCTGCCCAGCCCCCCTTCGGTGACTGCGGTGGTGCGCCAGCCCGTAACGGCCGGCACGCCCGGCGATCCCTTTGAGCTGTGCAGCCGCACCAATACCAATATCCAGCTCTCCAGCCTGCTGGAGGGCGAGCAGAGCGGCGGTGCCTGGAGCTTCGCCGGCGGCCCGGCCCTGCTGCCCGGCAGCTTCAACCCGGCCAGCGGCAGCTTCCTGCCCGGCCAGCAGCCGGCAGGCACGTACCTGTTCACGTACAATGTGGAGGCCCAGGCGCCCTGCCCCAACGACAGCGCCCGGGTACGCGTGATCATCGAGGAGCGCCCCGTGGCTGACGCCGGGGAGGACATCACCCTGAGCTGCACCTTCAACGTCGGATCCCTGGGCGGCAGCGGCACCAGCATGGGGCCGGGCTTGCAACATCACTGGACCTCTGAAGACGATGTCGACATCATGAACCCCATCCAGCCTTTTATAGATGTCAGCCAGCCCGGAACATACGAACTCACCGTGCTGAACACGCTGAACGGATGCAGCGACACGGACCAGGCCGTGGTCGATTCCGAGATCGCCTTCCTGGTGCCCCACGCTTCGGTCAGCCCCATCAGCTGTTTCCAGTCCAACGACGGCATCATCGCCATCGACTCGGTCAACGGCGGCACGCCGCCCTACCGCTACAGCCTCAACGGCGGGCCCTTTGGCGGGTCGGCGTCCTTCCTGCCGCTCGGCCCCGGCGTGTACGACATCGTCGTGCAGGACGCCACGGGTTGCCAGGCGGAGCTGCAGTTCCAGCTCGCCGAGCCCGACGAGATGCAGGTGGTGCTTTTTGCCAACTTCCCTTCGGAGGATAATGTCATTCAGGTTGGCGACAGCATCCTGGTGCAGGCCCTGGTCAACATCCCGGCCGAGCAGGTCGGCAAGGTGTTCTGGCAGCCCGACAGCCTTGGGTGCGACACCTGCCTGACAGCCATTTTCGCCCCCCGGCTCAGCACCTACTTCTCCGTGCTGGTGACGGACGTCAACGGCTGCTCGGCGGAGGACCGGGAGCTGGTCGTCGTCAACAAGCAGTACAACGTTTATATCCCCAACGTCTTCTCCCCCAACGGCGACGGTGCCAACGACCGGTTTATGATCTTCGCCGGCAAGGAGGTGAAAGAAGTTCAGTCCTTTAAAGTATTCACCCGCTGGGGGGAACCCGTTTTCGAGGATGCCGGCTTCCAGCCCAACAATCCGGCACACGGGTGGGACGGCACCTTCCGCGGCCAGCCGATGAACAACGCCGTGTTCGCCTATTTTGCGGAGATCGAGATGGTGGATGGGCAGGTGGTGGTGTTTAAGGGGGATGTGGTGCTGATGAGGTAGGGGGGGTACGCGTGGAAACAGCCGGGTAATGACGAGGATCAGCGTCGGAAATGAGGAATATCATAGCTTTTTCGGGAGGGAATCCGTAAGCTTTCAGGAAGTTTAAAATACTCACAACCATGCTGCGCTACCTCTTCCTGTTCATCGTCTTCATCCACGGACTGATCCACCTCCTCGGGTTTGTAAAAGCTTTTCAGCTAAGCGAGGTGAGCCAGCTCACCCAGGATATCTCCCGGCCAGCAGGGCTGGCTTGGCTGGCGGCCGCCCTCCTGTTCCTGGTCACCGGAGTGCTTTACCTTGCCGGCAATGACAAGCCTTGGCCTATCCTGGCCTTTGTCTCCATCGTTTTATCCCAGGCGCTCATCTTCATGGCCTGGCAGGACGCCAAATTCGGCACCATCGCCAACGCCATCATCCTGCTGCTGGCCATCCCGGCCTATGCCGGCTGGCGTTTTGAAAACACCTACCGGGAGGACGTGAGCGCCGCCCTGGAACGCACCAATGCCATGGAAAGCGAACTGCTCACCGAAGCGGACCTGCTACCCCTGCCGGCGCCGGTGCAGAAGTACCTGCGGTATGTGGGCGTAGTAGGAAAGCCCAAAGTAAAGAACGTGCGCATCACCTTCACCGGGCAAATGCGCGGCAAGGGGCAGGACTGGTTTAGCTTCACTTCCGAGCAATACAATTTCTTCGACGAACCCACCCGCCTTTTCTTCATGAAAGCCAGCGTCAAGGGCCTGCCCGCCAGCGGCTACCACGCCTACAAAGGAGACAAAGCAGGCATGAAGGTAAAAGTGCTCTCTCTCTTCCCGGTGGTGGACGTCGCAGGGGCAGAGATGTTCAAAGGGGAAACGGTCACCGTTTTCAACGATATGTGCCTGATGGCGCCGGCCACGCTCATCAGCGACAGGATAGCGTGGGCGCCCATCGATGATGCTTCCGCCCGGGCCACCTTTACCAACCAGGGCGTCAGCATCTCCGCCGTCCTGTACTTCAACGACGAAGGCCAGCTTATCAATTTCGCTTCGGACGACCGCTACGACGTCACCGATATGAAACAATACCGGTTTACGACCCCGGCCCGGGATTACAGGGAATTCAACGGCTACCGCCTCCTGTCGTCCGGAGATGCTGTCTGGCATTACCCGGATGGGGAATTTGTGTACGGGAAATTCAACCTGGAGAGCGTGGAGTATAATGTGGCGGGGATTTAGGGTGCCGGTTCGCAGTTCGCTATTTGCTATTCGCGGTTTGCTGTTCGCTATTTGCTGAAAATCAATGTTTTTTTTCGTAAGGGCTACCCAACCATACTATTGGACAAAATGGTGTTGGACACAGCGCCCACTGAGTCCAACACAGAGGCACGCAAAGTTTTTCCGTTGATAGTCAAGCCTCTGCGTGGTTTTGTGGCTTCCTGGCGAACTCTGTGTCCAAAAAATGTCCGGCAGTATGCTACCCAACTAACAACTAACAACCGGCAACAGCAAATTGTCCGCCTTCCCTACTCCACCCGATACTCAAAATACAGCGGCCGCTTCACCTTCACCGTTTCCTTTTTCCCTTTTTTGTTTTCTACCTTATAGGAAAAGACCAGTTCCTTTTTGCTGGGCGTGAAGGCTTTGGCGGCGCTTTCCCATTTTTTCTTCAGTTCCTCCAGGTGTTTGCGCAGGCTTTCGGTCTGGTGTTCTTCGGGCAGTTGTTCCAGCAGGCGGCTGATGTCCATTTTGGCGTCGGCGATGGCGACCTTTCCGTTGGTTTTCTCCAGCAGGGCCTCCAGCAGGGGCGCGAAGGGCATTTCCCAGCCCACCTTGTCGGCTACGTGCTGGTCGACGGGGATCATGGCGGCCAGGCTGTCCTTTTTCATAAGGTCAAACCCGTTTTTGTTGATGGTGGCGTTGTGGCTGCCGTGGTGGCCTACTTTGTAGAATGTTGTCCTTTCCAGCAGATCAGTTCCCCTGACCTTCTTGCCGGCCACCTCGTATTCCACCTCTCCCCAGGAGCGCCAGTTGCCGGCCTGCGCGTCGCCGGGGAAGAGCAGCACCTTTCCGGACCCGGCCAGCTCGATGGCGAGCACCAGGCTGGTATTGTTCCGGACGCTGTCCAGCTTCAGGGCCATGATCTCGGCTGACCGCAGCCAGTCCTTGTCGATGTTGCGCCACTGATTGGGCGTGCTCTCGTATTCCAGGACGATCCGGTCCAGGGCGGATAACCCCTCCAGGAGGTTGGCAGGGAGGCCCTCGCCCAGATACTTGGCCAGGATGCTCCTGTCGGTATGGGAAAGGAAATTGTCTTCCCGGATATGAGCGGCCCGGCCCCTCGTCCTGTTTTTCAGTTCCTGCCGCAGTTCCTCCAGTTTCAGGTCCAGCCCCTGAATGATGGTGTCCAGGATGAGATTGGTAATATCGCTTTCCGTATCCAGGCGAACCACTTCTTCGGGGTTGAAGCTGCGGCCCGCCGCAACGTATTTCCCGCTGATGGCCTCCCGGAAACGCTCCCGCACCAGAATGCTGGAGACGTACTCTGCGCCGGACTGGAATATGATCTGGTTCAGCTCGCCCTCGTCGCTCGATATGATAGCCGACAAAGACATCCGTTCATTGACCAGCAGAGACGTGAAGTCCCTCTTGTCTTCCTCGGTTGGGAACAGCTCTTCCATGGCGGCCTTCTCCGCTTCCTCCAGGTTCTGGAAGATATAGTGTTTCAGCGCGTCGGTGAAGGATTCCCGCTGGACCTGAAACTCCCGGAAGATCTCCCCGATGAGCTTTTTGATGGCCGTCTTGACCCAATCCTCCAGCAGCAATCTCAGGATGTCTCTGAAACTTAAGCTGCCTTCCTCTTCCGGCGGCCTGAAATTGGCGGCCCAGGGGGCCAGCCCGGCCAGGTAATTCTGCAGCTGCTTTTCGAAGATTTCGTCGAGGGCGGCGTCATCCAGGTAGGGCGTTTTCAGGATCTGCGGTTCGTAGTCTTTCATGTAGTATCCTTTCACCAGGCATTCTTCCTGCTTTCTGTTCAGGATTTTCCGCAGGGCGTTCTTCAGTTTCATCAGCAGGAGGTGGTCCAGCCCCCGGTTGATGGACTCAGCCTGGCGGGTTTTCGCCGGCTCTTCTTTTTGCAGGGCTTTCAGCAAGGCAGTGCCCAGGGGGGCTTTGCCCAAGCGTTCCACCTCCAGGCAAAGCAGTTTCCGCAGCAGATGGCCCATGTTGTTCTTGAGCACCAGTTGCAGCCTTTCTGACAACAGGTAATGATGGGAAAAGGGATTGTGGAGGGCTTTGTAATTTTTGGAAAAAGGATAATCCTTATCGGATCCGGCCAGGCCTCCCCTGGCATTATTGCTGTCCATTCCCAGCGCGTGGAGAAAGGCGGCCTCTTCGGGGAAGAGGTGGGCCTCGCCTTCGTGCTCTCCGAACCCTTCGCCCTGGCGGGGGTCCATTGAACCCAGAAACTCCTCGGCGTTTTGTTTGGGCGGCCCCAGTACATAGATGCGCACCCCGTCGATGCCGATGTCAATGGGCTTATTGCCGGGTTCTTTGCCGGGGATGCCCGCTACCGGCGGCTCCATGTACCGGACGTTGTTCTTGCCCACCTTTTTCTGCAGGAAGTGCAGCGCTTCTTCATTGCTGTCCATACCGTCGGCACCCAGCATGTCGCCCGCCAGGCCCAGCCCTTCGCCGTTTGCCGCCGTTTCGGGTTGTTCGAAGTCGTAGACAAAACCCAGCAAATACCGGAACTGCTCGGTGTACGCCGCGTCGAAGCCGGCTTTTTCGATCTTGCCGAGCGCCAAACGCATGGCCTGTTCCTTCTTCTTCTGGGCGAGTTGGAAGTTTTTGGCTTCGGCATCCTCCTCGTTCTCCGTCCAGGCAAGCCACAATTCTTTGATCTGAATGCCGTTGAATTCCTTGCCGCCGGCGCCCACGATCTGGAATCCGGAAAGGTGGTCGAAGTGCCGGTGGGTGGCCACGACGACGTCCAGCACGGACTTCCCGTCCGCCCCTCGGGTATGTTCTTTAATGTCTTTCAGTACCTGTTCGAACAATCCGCGTTTGTTGGCCTGCAGCCCGTGCAGGCCGCAATCGATCAGCATGTGGGCTTTTTCCTCCCCTTTTCCCCGGATGGTCAGCAGGAAGCAGTCGCCCAGGCCGTGATTGTACATGCGGACGTCTATGCTGGGAGTGGTATTGGTATCTGACATTTAACTATGTGTTTGTAATTAGTGCCTGGACAGAAATACTTTGACATCATGGAAATGAGGAAATACAGTGCAAGTCCAGGTTTGGTGAATATTTCCAGGTATTTCTGCGTATTTCCACATATTTCACTATTTCAGTCCCGGTGCTTACACGAATGCACGCATACGCAACGGCTGAGCCTCCGTTTCAGTGAGCATGAAGCGCCATGAAAGGCTCGTCGGTGGCCGGGCCGAAGTAGGTTTCCCGGAGCGAGAGGCCGATGTGGTTCTTCAGGTAATCCCGCTGTTCGTCCACCCGTTTATCATCATCGATGCGCCGTTTGATGGCGTATTTGAGGATGAGGTTTTTCCAGTCGATGACCAGGGTGGCACCGCCCCGGAACTTGTAGCCCCCCGGCAGCAGGTTTTCTTTTTCCTGGGAAACGGTCAGGATGAGCTGGTCCAGCGTATTGCTCGAAGGGCCGGTGCGCACGGACAGCCGGACGGAGTGGACCTCAAACTCCGGATAGCCGTTTTTGTCCAGTTTCAGGCCGGAGGTGTTGTTTTCAGGATCCTTCTTCGAGAGGTCCAGCCCGGATACTTCCCGGAACCAGCGGTTGTTCCGGATGGTTTCTCTGGATATTTTTTCTTTGAATTTTTTAGCAATAAGCAGGCCGAAGGCAAAGGCCTGCTCGCGGCTTTGGATGAGAGCCGCCTCAATGGTGTCGCTCTGCAATTCCCGGATGACCTTCTGAAAATCTTCCGACTGGGTGGCGATGGCCGTGTCGGCGAAGGCCAGTTCGTTTGGCATTTTCCAGCGCAGGCTGTCGACCGACATGCTGCGGACGTTCCGGGGATAGATGCCCCGGCGTTTGAACGCTTCGATAAAGGCCACCCGGTAGCCCATGTTGTCGACGGGCACGAGGTCGTAGTCGGCCGTGATGATGGCGCGCAGGTAGTCGCCGAAGGAGATTTCGTTGGGCGGGCAGTAGTCGAGCGCCCGGATGCACATGGTCAGGATGTGCTGGGCGGCCTTGCTGGCCTCTTTGGCCAGCCGCCGGACCAGGTCGGGGTGCAGTTCTCCCTCCTGCAGGATGCCCGTCCCCTGGGAGGCGATGCGCTTGTAATCGGCGACCCGCTTGTGGTAGATCGACAGGAAAGCGTCGAATACCGCCCCGACCAGGATGGCGCCGCGGTCGTGCGGCTCTTCGGTATTAAAATAGGCGTTGGGGTCCGGTTTGATCAGTTCCCACTGTCCGGTCTCGGGATTGGCCTCGCCGATGGCGTTGCGCAGAGCGCCATAGCTGCCGATGGCCAGGCCGAACTGCTGGGCGAGCTGCCCCAGCAGGCTCTGGCTGCTGAGGTCGCCCCGCGTCTTGGCGATCTGGTTCTCCAGCACTTCCTGGAAGGTAAAGTGCTGGAAGAGGGCGACGATATCGGCAAAAGCCTCATGGAAAGCCAGGTTGTCGGGGTGCACCGGCTCGATGAAGCGCTGGTGCATGCCGTCCAGCAGGGCGTGGGTAGTTTCGTGGGCGATGATGTCGTGCGACAAACAGGTAAAGACCGTGCCGCCCGGAATATGGATGTCGGAAGACCGGGGAGAAGCCGGAAAATAACCGAACAGCAGGGCTTTCTTGGCAGCGCTGTAATAGGCATTCGATTGCCGCAGGGCATGCGGATAGATGCGGAGCCGCTTGATAAAAACAGGATCGTCCCCTTCCCGGGCCAGCGGGGCCCACATCGCGCGGCGCCCCAGGGAGCGTTCGAAGTTCTGGATGGTCGTCATGGCTACAGCGTACACCATTTGCTGGTGAAACTGGGGGTTGCCCTCGGCCGGCGCCAGGCCGTCCTGCGCCAGGATGTATGGGTTGTTCAGATCGAGGGGTTCGTAAAAACAGTGGGAAGCGGGATCGTAATCGATCACCTCCAGGTATTCGCCGGTGGGCCCCGGCCGCAACGGCTCTCCTTCAAAGCCTTCCCATTCGACCTCGAAGATGATCTCGTTGATCAGGGAGGTTTCCAGGACGATGGACAGGCTGGGGTCAAAGGCATACCCCCGCAGCCGCCGCACCGGGGGGATGGGCACAGCGCTCTGTTTTCGGGAAGAGGCGGCGGCGCCGTACTGGCTGCCGCCGAGTTCATAGTTCTTGTTTGCGCCGATGGACATAGGGGTGGTAGGTTAAATGGTTTTCAGTTTAATTTCCGGGATAAAAGTAGGCATTTTTTCCAATCGTACATATTTCCAGCCTGCACACCGTACACCCTCATGTCCCTGTCCGGCTCTTTCACCGTACACCACTCCATTCAATCCAGCCTTTGGCTCACATCCCCGGCACTACCATCACCGCATTCTGCATCATCCGGCTGGGCCCGCGCCAGAACATGCGGTACTGGGTATTGTCCAGCAGATAAACGATCCGCCCCTGCCCTACCGGCTGCACGGCGGCGAATACGTTGCCCGCCAGCAGCTTCAGGTTGGCCTCCGAGGCGTAGCCGGCGGCGAGCAGTTCTCTGGCGTCCCGGGCGTAGTAGCCGACGGTTTCCAGCTTGGCGTTGGCCTTCAGGGCGCTTTTGCCGAATTTTAAAGCATACAGTTGCTCCTCCAGGCCGAAGGCCAGCGGGTTGGAGTTGTCGATCTGCGCCAGCAGGGCGGAGCCGGGGATGTTCTGTTCGCCCTCGTAATCCTCCCGGTCTTCGTAGCGGACAAAGGCGCCTGCCCGGGTTGTATCCTTGGGCGCTTCCACCAGCTCCACTTCCGCGATCTTCGACTTCTCTTTGGTGAAAAATTCGGCGGCGGACTCGGTGGCGACCAGCGTGCCGCCCGCTTCCAGCCATTCTTTTAGGGTTTTCTGCTGCTCGGGCGGGAAGAGCTTCTCCAGGTCCTTGCCGCCGCCGGCCAGGATGAGCACGTCGTAGTCGTTCAGGTCGGCGTAGCCGTAGCGGCTGCCGAACCGGGGCAGGGCAGTTTGTTTCAGGATGGACGTCCGCACCCGTTCCACCGGCAGCTCCGTCTCCCGGTCGAAGAGGAAGTAGATTTGCCCGCAGGTGTAGGTGGAAAAAGGCTCCTCCACCAGCAGGGCCACCCGGGGCTGCTTCAGGGGGCGGCTGTCCCGCGAGGCCAGGTCGATGCCTTCCCGGCTGCGGCCGGAATCCAGGCCGATGATGGTGACGCCGGCAGATTTGGCGATGGCCTCCATATCTTCCTGCACGTTGTCCAGCTTTTCCCGGTTCCTGCCCAGCAGGACGACCAAAGAACCGGGGCCGAAAGCGTGGCCGCCATTGGTAAACTTTTTGCGGACGGCGCGGACGCGGTAGCCCTTTTCCCAAAGCTTGGCCAGCGCTTTGGGGGCGTAGCGCTGTTTCCATTCAATGGCGTAGGCGTACTGTGCGCCGGCATTGACCAGGGTTCCTTCGGCGGGCCCGGCTTCCTCCACCGGTTTGGTTTGTACCCGCAGGGCCTGCTCGGTAGCATAGGCTTCCAGGTTGTAGGCCAGCGGGGCGGACCAGGTGGCCATGTCGTACATCACGCTGTCTTCGATAGCCAGGTTGCGGGCCAGGACGGAGTGGAGCAGCAGGTGGCGGGGCTGGTTGGCGGAGATGACGTAGTCGCCTTTGTCGAACGTCCGGATTTCGGTTTTCCCCTGGCGGTAACCGGAGGCGGAGAGGGTAAAGCCTGCTTCCGCCTGCTCCACCTGTACGCCGTGGTGGCGCAGGATGCGCAGTACTTCCGGCAAATAAGGGTTGTCGTTGTTTTTCAGGATATACGCTTTGGTGCTGCTCTTGCTCTTTTCCGGCTGATGGGCCTCGTAGCTGTAGCGGATGAACTGCTCCTTCCTTTCCGCCGCCTTCCGGATGGTGGCCATGGAGGTGATGTAATGGTCGAAGATGCGCTGGCGGAAAGTCAGCACGTACTTGTCGTCCGTTTCGATGGCGACGCCGCCGGCGATGCCGCCCTGCTCAGTGAGCATGCCGATGGCGCCCATCACGCTGGGGTAGCTGGAGCCGTAGCCCGGGTAGAAAAAGTCAAAAGCTTCGCGGGTGAAGTAGGAGATCTTGTTCTGGTCGAAAGCGGCGGCGTTGGCCTGGCCGATGGTGTCGGTGAGCGGCTCGTAGGCGTCGGGCAGGAGCTTGTTGCGGGGCGTGGTGCCGGGCATGGTGAAGTAGTTGTTGTTGTAGCCCATCTCGTGGTAGTCGGCGTGCAGGTGGGGCATCCAGCGCTGGTACTCCCGGGTGTGGCCCCTCGATTCGGGGTGTACGCCCCACACCCAGTCGCGGTTGAGGTCAAACCAGTAGTGGTTGGTGCGGCCGTTGGGCCAGGGAGCGTAGTGTTCCAGGTCGCGGGGTTCCTTGCCGGTGACGTGGCGGCGCATGCCCTTGTACCAGTAGACGTAGCGGTCGCGCCCGTCGGGGTTGATGCAGGGGTAAATGATGACGACGCTCTGTTCGAGCAGTTTTTCGGTGGCCTCGTCGGTAGCTGCTGCCAGGCGGTAGGCCACCTGCATGGCCGCCTCGGTGGAGGAGGCCTCGTTGCCGTGGATGTTGTAGCTGAAAGAAGTGAACACGGGCAGGGAGGAGATCAATCCTTCCGCTTCTTCCCGGTTCAGGCCCGCCGGGTTGGCCAGGCGAAGGTTCTGCTGCCGCAGTTCTTCCAGGCGGGCCTGGTTGGCGGCGGAGGTGATGGCCAGGCGGTACAGTTTGCGCCCTTCGTAGGTTTCGCCGTAGGTGCCGATGGCAACCCGGTCCGAAGCTTCCGCCAGTTTTTTCAGGTAGGCTTCCACGTGGGCGTAGAGCGTAAATTCCTCGCCCAACTGATAGCCCAGGAAGGAATCCGGGGAAGGGATGGAGGCGTCGTAGGCCAGGTTGGGTTCGAAGGCGAAATGGGGCTCCAGCAGGTTGATCTGAGCGGGGGCCGTGAGGGCGGAAAGGAGCAGGGCGATAGTTAAAACGGGGAATCGTGGTGTTGGCTTCATCGCAAAGTTGGTTTAAATGTAGGTGCAAAATACGCAGTTGTGGGAATTCGGAGGATTAATGTGCTGAGTTAACGCGAATTTGGCGAGTACGATATTTGAATTTACGGAGCAACCTCAACGGCCGCATCGCCCAAATCGCCCCCGCCGGAACGTTTCCGGCGGAAGACGTCGCCTTCTTCGACGCCGCCGCCCGTTACATTATCCCCGGCCTGTGGGACATGCACACCCACCCCGACGACCCGGAGGTGTGGTGGATGGATTCCATCCCGGAACACCGTGACTTGCTGATGCCTTTATTTGTTATTTACGGTGTCACCGGCACCCGCGACATGGCGGGCAGCCTGGAGGTGGTGAACGACTGGCGGCGACGGATTAAAGCAGGTACGCTGGTTGGCCCCGAAATCATCGCCGCCGGCCCCCTGCTCGACGGCCCCAACGCCATGTGGGACGGCTCGGTTTCCATCGCCGACACCAGCCGGGTGAAGCCGGTGGTGGATAGCCTGATCGAAGCGGGCATCGATTTTCTGAAAGTATACTCCGGCCTGCCCCGGGAAGTGTTCTTTGCCCTTATGGAATATGCCAACGAGATCGGCTTCCCTGTAGTAGGGCACATTCCCACAGAGGTCACCACCGCCGAAGGCAACCCGCGCCGGCATGGCCTGCCAGGAACACCTGCTCGACATCCTCACCGACTGCTCCAGTGAGGGGGAGCGCATCCAACGGGGAGAGGTGGCGTTTGAAGAAGCGAAAAACGGGCTGGAGCGCTACTACCGGCGCAACAAGCTCATCATGGATACCTACGACGAGCAAAAGGCGCAGGCACTGTTCCGGGAATTCTCCCAACACCACACCTGGCACACGCCCACTCTCAGCATGTGGCATAAAAACGCTTAGGAATCGGATGATAATAAGTTCCCGTTTTCGGCGAGTGTATTGTTGTCGCTGCCAAGGCGCGGCGAAGGAGCATAGCCTGTTCCGGCGAATGCCGGAAGCCGGGGCTCTGTGATCCCGCTTTTCCTGGAAAAGCGGGACAACGTCGGCAGCGGCAACAAGACGCCGCCCAAATAGGGAAGTTATTATCAGCCGACTCCTAGGGAGATTGAAGCGGTGGTGCGGCGGGGCAGATTGTATGATGCAGCGGCGCGGGAAAGGATCCTGGAAGAAGTTGAAAAAATATTGAAATAATTTGTTTTCATTAAATAATTTGTTTCAATTCTTGCGGTTTTTTCTTATCTTGCAGGATGAAACCTAAAAAAGAAGGCAATAAGTACGACAAGATCATCAAGGAGAACCTGGAAGCGCTCTTTTTGCCGTTCCTGGAGCAGTTGCTGGGCATACGAATCCTGTCAGCCGAAAAGCTGCCTGTCAGGCTGCAAACCACCCTGGAACGGGAACCTGATTTTGTCCGCAAGATCGTAAACGAAGAGGGCAAAGAAAGCATCCTGCATCTCGAATTCGAATCCGAGGCGAAACGCAATATGGTATACCGGGTATCCGAATACCATGGGATACTGCTAAAAAAATACCGGCTTCCGATCTATCACGTGGTGGTTTACCTGGGCAAACGAAAGCCGAATATTCCTGCTCAACTGAAGAAGGAAGAAGTGTTTACCGGCTTCGAACTGATCGACCTTGGGCGGCTGGACTACCAGCAAATGCTCAGCAGCCAAATCCCCGAAGCAGTGGTGTTGGCAATACTCGGCGATTTTCAAGGAAAACCACCAGAAGAAGCGATACGTTCTATAGTAGAGCGCCTCCGGCAAGTCACCAAAGGTGAACTCTCCCTGCAGAAGTATATCCGCCAATTGAATGTAATGTCGGGATTGCGTAAATTGCATGAATTAACCGTTAAAACTATAGAGGATATGCCAATTACTTATGATATTAGAACAGACTTCCTTTATAAGAAGGGCAAAGCAGAAGGCAAAGCAGAAGGCAAAATGGAAGGCAAAATGGAAGGTTTGGAACTAAAGGCGCGTACTGTCGTGGCTCGTGGGCATGATAGAGGCATGTCGCCGGAAGAAATCGCCGAACTGGCGGATATGCCGGTAGAATGGGTAAAGGCCATCATCCTGGAAATCGAGGCGGAGAAGGAGGGAGAAGAAAGATAACCTGCAATCAATAGCCGAACTTACCCGATGATGTATCCCTGCAAAGTAGAATACCTATACGCTTCTGCCGAAAAAAAGAAGTGGCGTCCAATCCAAAACCCGGTTGACGCCTGGACGTTGGCCCCCAAACTGCCCCGGAACGTTCCGGGCTACCTCTTCAGCCGGGCCATGACTTCCGCCGGCGTGAATATTTGAAAATCATGTCCCGCTTCTTTTTTGATTGACTTTGCGAATAGTGCCGGCACGATGCTTCTGTTTTCCAACCCCGGCAGCAGTTGTGCCTTTTGGATCAGGTTTCGGAAAATGGGCGCGGAGTCGGCAACATCTGCCCATTTGCATTCTCCCACCAGGATGTGCTGTTTATCCACCGATTCGGCCACCAAATCCAGCTCCATCATTTTGCCATTTTCATTGGCGCCCCACCACCGGGATGCCTGGCCGAAGGACAGGCCGGAAACGGGCGCCATAGGGACGCTGCGGCGGCAGAGGTTTTCCCATTCGTTGGCAAAAAAGGAGTTGAGTTTGGGCGCCAGCCCTTCGTACACTTGTTCGGTTAACCCCAGTTCCAGGCGGGACAGGTTCGGCGACACAAAAGAGAAGTAGAAATTCATGAAAGGATCTGCCAGTTTGTAAAGCGTCCTCTTGCCGGACTTCAAAGATTCTCCAAACGGGATTTCCCTTTTCAGGTACCCGAGCTGGATCAGCCGGTTCATCGGCCGCGCCAGATGGGTGGCCGGTTTGTTTAGCCGGCCGGCGATTTCCGACAGCTTATGGCTGCCTTTGCCCACGACTGCCAGGATGGAATAGGCCTGAACGGACTCCCGCATGTCGTCCAGAAAAAGGCGGATGGGCTCTTCGTGCAGGATTCCCAGGCGATCCAGGATGGCTTCTTTCACCGCTTCTTCATAGGTGTCGTATTCCTGCCGTATTTCCCAGTATCGCGGCACGCCTCCCCAGGTGGCATATTCTTCAACCGCCTGGGCCGCCAGGCAGTTCAAGCTGTCCATGAGCCACCCGGCTTCCAGGGGCGCGATCTTCAGGATTTCGTTTGATCTTCCATACAGGGGCGCCGTGCTATCCAGCACCATTCCCTGCATCATCTGCTGGGAGGAACCGCATAAAATAAGGTGAAAGCTG
Organism: Phaeodactylibacter sp.; assembly: GCA_024102975.1. Classification (GTDB taxonomy): domain Bacteria; phylum Bacteroidota; class Bacteroidia; order Chitinophagales; family Saprospiraceae; genus JACJXW01. Next base: position 27,352 of record JAGFJD010000048.1, read on the forward strand.
CGTTGCTCCATTTCGTCCACCATTTTCTGAATAAGGCTTGGAAGGGGAGCGGACGATTTTGCCAGGTAAGGAAATTCATCGAGGCAGAGGGCAATAGGCGGCGTACGGCGTTCCAGGCCGTTCTGCAAGCTGATGAACAGGGATTCCCAATCAGGATAAATAGCCTGGTCGAACCCTTTGATCCGGGCAGAAATCACATTAGCCAACTGGGCGCGTTGTACAGCCTCATCCGCCTGCGGCGCCATGAAGTAAATGCTCTCTTTTGGCAAAACTTCCCGGATCAGGGTGGATTTGCCACAACGGCGGCGACCATACAAAACAACTATACTGACGCACGGCAGGTTTTGTCGACTACAAAACCCGCCGGGTCAGTATATACTGGCATCGCTGGTTTTGCTCCTGACAAAACCACGCGTTCGCCAGTATAGCTTGGCTTTGTTGCCGGAAAGCGCTTTGCGCAAGCGCCGGATTTCATTTTCGCGGTTGTAGAATGGCATAGGTGGCTATAACAACAGGCACCGGAAAAAATTCTGCTGCAACAGGTTTTCCCGTAGGCCCCACAGGGCAGGAAAACCTGCTGCAGCGCAGTACAATCAACTCTGGATCACAGCAAAGTTGTAAAAATATTTTGTTCGGGGGATAAATCCATTATTTTCTTATTTTGCTTTTTTTGTTACTATTTAGGAGGGCTGCTAAGCTAAATAGTTGCCTTTTTTACTAAAGTTCATCACAGAATGAGAAACCTTCATTTCCTTTTGCTGTCCCTAAGCCTGCTCATTTCCTGCGGCCAGGCTGCTCCTCCTGCCGAAAAAACTGCAACCGCCGCCGAAGAGGCCGGCCCGGATATCGAGAAGCGCCTCGAAGAACTGGGCATCGAGCTGCCCGAAGCCGCCACTCCGGTGGCCAATTACGTGAACGCCGTGCGTGCCGGCAACCTGCTCTTCCTGGCCGGCAAAGGCCCCAACAAGCCGGAGGGCGGTTACGTCACCGGCAAGCTCGGGGAAAGCCTCACTGTGGAAGAAGGATACGCCGCCGCCCGCCTTACCGGCATCAGCCAGCTGGCCGTGCTGAAAGCCGAACTGGGCAGCCTGAACAAGGTGAAGCGCATCGTCAAAGTGACGGGCATGGTCAACTCCACTCCCGATTTCACCAACCACCCGGAGGTCGTAAACGGCTTTTCCGACCTGATGGTGGAGGTGTTCGGCGAAAAGGGCAAACACGCGCGGGCGGCAGTGGGCATGGCGTCCCTGCCCCGGGGCATCGCCGTGGAGGTAGAGATGGTGGTAGAGGTGGAATAGGCCCCGGGATCACACCACTGGACAAAATGGTTTTGGACACAGAGAACACTGAGGCCAACACAGAGTACACGGAGTGTTTTTTATTGATAATCAGGCCTCTGTGTGACTTTGTGTCCAGAAAAATGTCTAGTAGTGTGCCCCGGGATGATGTAACAAGGGGGGGAGAAAACGCCGGGAACTAAATAACGGGAACGTTATTTCACCGCCAAGAGCAACATGCCGTTAATTGTTCCCGTCTCTTCGAGCTGGATAAAATTGGTTAATAACCAGGGCTTTACGCCGATGTTAGGCGTAATAACCAATAACTAATCAACCAATACCGGCCCCACACTTCCCCCCTACTCCCCCGGTGCCTGCCCGCTCGCCTTTTCTACGGCATGCCGGCTGATGGCCGAACCGAAGAAAATGCTGTTGGCAAAAATCCGGTTGGCGCCGTACCAGAAGGCGCGGAAGTTGGGGTTGTCCAACAGGCAGACCGTCCGCCCCCGCCCGATCCCGCTGACTACTATGGCCGCCGAGTTGCGGATCAATTCCAGGTTTTTGTCTTTGATGTAACCACTGAGCAGAGGAGCATCCCCATAGGCCGCCGGAGTAGCGTAAGCGTTGGCAGCCAGTTCGAAGGCCAGGCGGTTGCTGCGGAAAAACGGCATGGGCGACCGGTGGCAGCCGAAGAACAAGGGGTGGCTGAGGTCGACCTCGGCCTGCACAATGGCGCCGCCGACGGCCTCAGAGCCGCGGTCATCGTCAAGCCGCCCGTAAGGGCGCCGCTCTACGGTTTCTTCTTCCTTTTTGGGAGGTTCTTTCTCCTTCAGGCCCGCCAGCCCCTGCTTCTGGGCTGCTTTGGCCGCTTCCTCGATGGTAACCAGCGTGCCGCCCTCGCGCACCCAGTCGCGCAGCTTGTCCCACCCTTCCCTGGCCAGGCTGCCGTAGCTGCCGTCGGGCATGACGATGGCGGTGTATTTGTCCAGGTTGCTTTCGGGCAGGCGATCCAGCTCCAGCTTGGCCACCTCCATGCCAAAGCGCTGGTCGAGCAGGTGCCAAACCTCTCCCGCGCCGTAGCTGGATACGCCGTCGCCAACCAGCAGCAGGACTTTCGGCATTTTAACCAGTTCAAAATCGTTGCTGCCCAGGTCAATCCCCGACGGCGTCAGGCCGGTAGAAACGGCGTAGATGGGCGCTTTGGCGTCTTCTGCTGCCCGGGTTGCCAACTGATGAACCTGAGCGGCCGACCTGGGCTGGTTCTGAACCGGAATGAGGATGGCGCCCTTCCTGTACATCCGCCCTTCCAGCTCAAAGTCACGAATGGCCACTTTTGCCCGCAGCCCGTTGGCCATCAGGTAGTTCAACGCCCGGGGGGCATAGTAGTCCTCCCATTCCAGAATGTAAGCGTACTGGCTTATCGCAGGCGGGCTGGCCCGGCGTTCGGGCGCCAGCCCCTCCACGGCCTCTCCCAGGAGGCTCTTGTTATAATCCTTGCCTTTCAGTTCCGCATAATTGACATTGAAGGCCAGGGGCAGGGCCCAGCTGGACACGTCGTAAAAAATGCTGTCCTGAAAGGTAGTCGTCGTATCGAAAATACCCCGGATCAACCGGTACTGGGTTTGCTCCATCGGGACGACAAAGGCCGAGCCGGGGCTGAACGCCTGCCCGCCGGCGTCCAGCGGCTTGCCCAGATGGAACACCTCTATCTGGTGGCGGCGCAGTATTTCCACCAGGGCGTATAGCCGTGCCTGGTCGCTGACGCCGCCGAATACCAGGGCTTTCCGCTCGTCCTTCCGGGCTTCCTCCAAAGCACTGCGGTAAAAGCGGCGCTGGTAATCGAGCAGGTCGGTGCGCAGGCCTACTGCCGCTTTTTGGGTAGACAGGGCGGTGGCCACCTGGTTGCGGATGGTGAAGGCAAAGCTCAGCGGGCCGTTGACGGTAGCCTGCAGGTGCCCCCTCGAACTGGCCTGCTCGAATAAGATGCCGATGCAGCCGTTGGCGTCGGGATAGGTCGACCCTTTTCCGTAGTAGAAATCGTCATAGCCCTCCTGCGAGTAATACAGCGATCCGATCTCGTCGAGCGCCGCAGCGTGGTAAGCGCCGATCCTGCCGGTCAGCTCCTGGTTTTCCCAGGGGGTGATCGGGTTGGTGCGCTCGGGGACGCCCGGCATGAAAAAGAAGGTGGCGTTGGTGCCCATCTCATGGTGGTCGGTCAGGATGTTGGGCTTCCAGTCGTGGAATACCTGCAGGCGGCCCCGGCTCTCGGGGTGCTGTGCCGGCAGCCAGTCGCGGTTGAGGTCGAACCAGTAGTGGTTAGTGCGGCCCCGCGGCCAGGCCTCGTTGTATTCACGGTCCTGGGAATCGTCCGTCAGGTGGAGGTTTTTATGCATATTGGCCCAGGTGGAAAAGCGGTGGAATCCATCGGGGTTGAAACAGGGGTCCAGCAGGATGACCGTCTCCTCCAGGGTGCGGCGGACCTCATCGCTCTGGCCGGCGGCAAGGTAGTAGGCCACCAGGGGCGCAGCATTGCCGCCGCTTGGCTCGTTGCCGTGAATACTGAACCCCTGATACACCACCAGCGGCATCTTTTCCATGTCCTCATCCGGCGATTTGCCCGGCCGGGAAAGGGCCAGGTGTTCCTGCCGGAGCTGCTCCAGGCGGCCGTGGTTCGCCTCAGAGGTGATGGTGAGGTATACGAGCGGGCGGTTCTCGTAAGTACGGGCGTACTCCGTGATCGTCACGCGGGGCGAGGCCGCCGCCAGCGCCCGCAGGTAGAAAAGCTGCTGGTCGTGGCTGAGGTGCCACTCCCCGATCTGATAACCCAGGAAGGACTCCGGCGTAGGGATATCCGGGTCGTATTTGATGTCGGGAAGGTAGTATGTCAGTGGCTGCTTCTGAGCGTGGAGGCCAACGGCAACCAGAAGGGCGGCTAATAAGAGGAGTTTTTTCATGTCTTGTCGTAAGTTGGTGTTCAATCTCTGCCTGAAGCAGGATTCGAAAGCTACAAAATAAGCCATTTATCTTTATAATTAAATAAAACCCCAAAGAGGCGCGATTCTCAACGGGACCTCAACACCTCAACACCGCAATACCACGTAACTATTTACCACATAGGCCACATCAGGCAGTTCACATAGGCCACAGTAGCCGCAGCCTATGTGCTCTACTGTGAAAACGCTATGTGTCCTATGTGGTTAAACACAAGACCTAAACAGTTACAACACCGCAACACCACAACACCGCAACACCGCAACACCGCAACACCGCAACACCTCCCCCCCCAAACAAACCCTCCCCATCAAAGTTTACAATACAAACAGGCGGATAGCCTGGAAAAAGACTATTTTTGCAGCTTCTCCATGAACCCTCTATTGAAAATAAGACAAGAGCCATGAAAAAACACAACTTCAGCGCCGGCCCGGCCATACTGCCGGCCAGCGTTATGGAACAAGCATCCCAGGCGGCCCTGGACTTCAACGGCATGGGGCTTTCCATCCTGGAAATCTCCCATCGCAGCCCGGAGTTCTCCGCCGTCCTCGACGAAGCGGAAATCCTGGTGCGGGACATCGCCGGCCTCGGCGACGGCTACGCCGTGCTTTTCCTGCAGGGGGGCGCCAGCTCCCAGTTCTTCATGACGGCCATGAACCTGCTGGACGACAACGAAATGGCGGCCTACGCCGACACCGGCAGCTGGTCGGCCAAGGCAATCAAGGAGGCCAGGAACTTCGGCAAGGTCGAGGTCGTCGCTTCCTCCAAAGAGCAGAACTACACTTTCATTCCCAAGGGGTATAAAGTACCGGCCAATGCCAAATACTTCCACCTGACCACCAACAACACCATCTTCGGCACCCAGTACCACAGCTGGCCGGAGACGGACGTGCCCTTCGTGGCGGATATGTCTTCCGATATATTCAGCCGCCCCATCGACGTGGAGCGCTTCGGCCTGATCTACGCCGGCGCCCAGAAGAACATCGGCCCGGCGGGCCTCACCCTGGTGATCGTCCGCCCGGATATGCTGGGCAAGGTGAGCCGCACCATTCCCACCATGCTGGACTACCGCACCCACGTCAGCAAAAAGTCGACGTTCAACACGCCACCGGTGTTCGCCATCTACGTGGCTATGCTGACCTTCCGCTGGATCAAGGCCAATGGCGGCCTGCCGGCAATGGCTGCCCGGAATACCGCCAAGGCCGATCTCATTTACAAGGAGATCGATGACAACCCTATGTTCGTCGGCACGGTAACCGACAAAGCGGACCGCTCGCAGATGAACGCCACCTTCGTGATGGCGCCCGGCAAGGAACAACTCCAGGCCACCTTCCTGGAGATGTGCAAAGAGGCCGGCTGCGTGGGCGTGAAGGGCCACCGCTCGGTGGGCGGCTTCCGGGCATCTATGTACAACGCTTTGGATATAAAAAGCGTACAGGTGCTGGTCGATGTGATGAGAGGATTTGCGGAGCGGTATGGGTAGGTCCTGGCTCATCGCTTTTTGTTACGGGCCCCTTAAAAGTGGCCCGTCCGGGAACAAAAGGGCAGGAAAACCTCACCGGGTTCCTGCCCTTTTCGAAATACTGTCTCGGATGGAATAATTAACAATTCATCATTTTATAACCAAATGCGTCTCGTCAGAAGCTTTATTAGCCAGACAGATATGGGAAAGAAAAGGGTTGGGTCTTCTGGTTAAATTTTGGCTTTTTCTCATTTTAGCCTATCTTCCTGCGACAGGATGAACAGGGCTCATAGGACGTGCCACTTTTAAGTGGCGCGTTTATAGACAGGATTCACACTGCCGGACATTTGCCGGGGCGTGTAAAAGTGAATCCACCTGCGCTGGAGCTTCGGTGGACGAAGAGTGTGTAAAGGTGTAAAAGAACGCGGGCCCCAAGCCATTTACACGTTTATACTTTCTTTGTCCACCGAAGCCTTGCGAAGGTGGATACACATTTATACAAATGGGGCCAAAATGTCCAGTAGTATGGACAGGATTAACAGGATTAACAAGCTTCACCGGGCGCGACGCTTTGGGTGGAGAGCAGGATGGCCCCTGTGAAATAGCCGGATTTGTTTAAAAAACTGTGTCCGCCCGCATTGCACAAAACCTATCGCAGCGCAGTTTAGAATCTATAATTCCTTATGCGAAAAAATAAAAAAACGGGTTCACTGGAAAAGGGCACGTTCGAAATCAACGGGCAGCCGGTGCCGGTAAAGATTTACCGGGAGCAGCGGTACAACGTGCGCGCCAGCATCGGCAAGAAGGCGGCTATCCTGCGCCTGCCCCTGGGCATGAGCGCCGCCGAGCAGCGCGAGCGGCTGGACTGGTTCCGGCAGTGGCTGTCCAGGACCCTGAAGCGCAATGAGAACGTCGCCGCCCATTTCGATACGAAAACCTATCAGGACGGCGACACCCTGCAGGTGGGCAGCCGTACCTATCGCCTGCGCATCCGCTACGAGGACCGGGAGACGCACAGCGGGAGGCTGGGCAAAGATAAAACCATCAGCCTGAAGCTGAGCCGGCACGACCAGGGCGACAGCCTGAACCGCAACCTGCAGCACCTGCTGAGCCGCATTGTCGCCCAGGATTTCCTGCCCGAGATCACCCGCCGCGTCCACTACCTCAACGACCAGCATTTCCAGCGTCCGATCGGGGCCGTCCGCCTCAAATACAACTTCACCAACTGGGGCAGTTGTTCAGCCAGGAAGAACATCAACCTGTCCACCCGCCTGCTGTTCGCCCCGGACGACGTCATCGACTACGTGATCATCCACGAACTGGCGCACCTCGCCGAGCTGAACCACTCGCCCCGCTTCTGGCGGCTGGTCCGGGAAGCCATGCCGGATTATGCGGAAAAAGAGAAGTGGCTGAAGGAACACGGAGGAAAGCTGGGGTTTTAGATTTGAAGGCATATAGCCTCCCCCTACATAGCAGAGAAGTAACGCGGCAATCACACATCCTCAACCTTAACCAGCAACCCCGCCTCCACCAGCAGCCCGCTCACCTCCTGAATCAGCCCGAACGGATAACCGGACCGCTCCGCAATATCGAGCAGGCTGTGGTTCCCATCCGATAAATTCAGCACCCAGAGCAGGGCCAGTTGCCGGGCCTTGGCGTCGCTGGCGCCGCCGATGGCGCCGTACAGGCCGCGCTTTCCCAGCTGCGGCTCGCACCTGGGGTTCAGGTTGCGGTAAACGGCATTGCCTTCCAGCACCTGGGTTATTTTCCGGTAGACGTCGAATGATTCGCCGAGGCATTCCGGCCGGATGAAGCTGAGGTTATCGGCCGAAGTATGGTATTCCGGAAAAGAACCGAAGGGCGAACGGGTGAGGCTGCCAACGGGAAGGTTGAACCCGGGGGAGCAGAACTGCCGTTCATCGTAGCCATAGGGCGTGAAATCTACGGCCTGGCAGGCCACTCCCTGGTGTTTCAGCACATGTTCAGCGGCCCGGTCAATCCAGGCGTTGCCCTGCCGGCTGCGCTTGTAGGTAAAACCGCCCGGGTCGCCCAGCAGCGAGGCCACCAGGCCGTGCCGGATAAGACGGGTTTTTTCTTCGTTCCGGGCCAGCCAGCAGATGGCGCCGATGGTGCCGGGTATAAATAAAAAACGATAGGAGTAGCGCCGGGCTGCCTTCTGCAGCTCCAGTGCCAGGAAGGTAAGCAGGCTGATGCCCGAAAGGTTGTCGTTGGCCAGGGAAGGATGGCAGATATGGGCGGAGAACAGGACTTCCGCTTCGGTTTCGCCGGGAAGGTAGTATTCGCCGTAGGCCAGCGACCCCGCTTCCAGGCTCGAATCGATAAACACCTCGTATTCCCCTTCGGGCAGGCTTTCCAACTGACGGTGGGGAAGGCAGAACCCCCAGTTCTCCTGATAATAAGAGGTGCGGTAGGGGATCACCTCCGGCTGTTCGGGCAGGCTGTACAGGTGGGCTTTCAGTTCGGAAAGGCTCAGGCGCCGGCGCACCGGCAGGCTGTAGCCCAGCAGGTGGAGGTTGTTCTCCTGAAAGTCGACGACCTTTTTGCCGTCCGGGCCTTTTATCCAGGCCTGGCGGACGTTCCACTCGCGGGGCACTTCCCAGTCAAAGACAGGAGTTCCGGAAGGCACTTCGCGTACCTCCAGGGGAAGGTATTCCCGGAGGATGCGCAGGCTCCGGCGAACGCCTTCTCCCGTGATGCTCCTGCAGATCGGGAAAAGGCGTTCGGCCAAAGCGTGCATGTCTATTCCAACGGTAGTGATGCCGTTCATTCGTTCTCGGGGGTTTCGGCATGAGGCCGGCCAGTTCATCCGCCGGCAAGATTACAATTTAGCCATTTTATCCGGCTCCGCAGAGACGAACAGCCATTTTTTGTCCGCCGAAGCTTCATGCGAAGGCGGACAACAATCAGACAATCCCCCTTGTTACGCTCCTACCACTCGTGCTCGTTCCAGGTATCCAGCTTCTTTACGCCGATGACGTACTTCGAGTTCTTGCTGAGGCGGAACGGGAAGTGGTCGGTCAGCCAGCTGGCGTCTCCGTCGTGTTCCGTGTCATATTTGAGTTCTACGACCACCTTGGCGCGCTCCATTTCCTGCCGGACAAAGAAGCCGGGCCTCTTGGGAATGTTCATGTAGCTGAGCTGGTCGTCGAGGGTGACGCGGAACCGCTTATCGGCCGAAAGGAAGTACTTGCGGCGATACCGGTTGTGCAGGGTAGGCACCAGATACCGGAGCGCTTCCTGGTATTCGGGGCTGAGGTCTGATTCTTCCAGCCACGCCCGGATGTCCTGCTCGGAGAATCCACGTTTCAGGACGATGGGCTTCAGCGGCGCATACTTTTTGGTGCCCGCCAGCCCTCGCTTGATCTTGATCTCCAGCACCGGCTTTTTGAGCTGTCCGAACTGCTCGCCGTACCAGCGGATGCGGAACTTCTCCCTTTTCATCGACCCGGCGACATTATCCCGGTAATTGCGGAATTCCCGGGTATCGAAGTAGATGTTGTTGATGTGCCGCGGCGGAAAAGGCACGGTGAACAAAGCCGGATGGGTCTTCACAACGGCCTCCACCTGAGCAATGTCAAACCCTTCGACGACGAACTTGCGCTCCTTCCTGAAGTCAGAAGCCTTGGTTTCCTGCTTGCTGGGCGCCTTGGCTGCTTCCGGTTTGACTGCTCCGTTAGCCGATGCTTCGGCTGCCGCATTGCTCAATGTTTTTTCCTTATTCTGTACCATAATAAAGTTTCTTTGACAATTCGATAGTTCTTTGACATTGTCTGCTGGTGGGGGGCAATAGATTCGAACAAGAGGGGGTAAAAGGGGGGAGGTAACCGGTTAACACATCAGGATCAGAGGATACCGTTCTGGTCCAGGAAGCTGATCTGAATAGAGTCGTCCAGGCCATGGAGGGCCGAGCGGGCCTTGTTCAGGTCGCTGAAGTTGTTGAACTCTGCTACAAAGGCGGCTTCCATGTAATTCTTGTTCTCGTCCAGGCGCTTCATCTCCAGCTCCTTGCAGTGCGGCATGATGGTCTCCACGATGCGGTCGAGGGAAACGCCGATGGCATTCTCCGCCATGACCGTGAAGTTGAGGCTGCGCTGCGCGTCGGAAGGCTTGA
>JAGFJD010000059.1 GCA_024102975.1 Phaeodactylibacter sp.
GCATCCCGGCCGCCGATGCCGGCTACATCATCAACCAGGCCAATGCCCTGATCGGCGCGCTGAACGGCGGCATCGTCGTATGCTGCCCGGCGCCCCCGCCCCAGTCCCCGGACCCGTCAACTGCACAGCAGGAAGGCCGGCTGGAGGCTTATCCCAATCCCTTCCGCGATGAACTGTCCATCCGCTTCTACCTGCCCCAAACCGGCCCGGCCACCCTCGAGGTGTTCAACCTCAGCGGCCAGCGCGTAGCCGCCCTGCACGCCGGCTATCTCGACGCCGGCTACCAGGACTTCCGCTGGAACGGCGCCGACGGCAGCGGCCAGCAGCTGAGCGCCGGCATCTACCTCGTACGCCTGCAGACGGAGGATGGGATGCTGACAAAGAAGGTGAGTTTGGTGCGGTAGGCCCGCTCGGCGCCAATTTTCTCCGGCTGCTGAAGCTTTATGCGGAAGCCGAAGCTTTATGCGTAGGCTTTTGCGAAAGCATGCCCATTTGCGCGCGGGTTCTCGTGAGTGTTCAAAGAACCGTGTCAACTTGCATTTTTCAAACCGCAGGGCCTGTTCCGAACTCGTTTCGGAAGAACGCAGAGGGCCGCAGAGCGAATTCCTGAATAACAGCCCTCTGAGTATCTCAGCGTCCCCTGCGGTTTAAAGTGGTTTGAACACTCCCGAGTTCTCCCGCAAACCTAAGGAGACGCCTTCTACTCCAACTCCAACAGCACACGGACGAACCGATCAACCACAGCTTTCACCAGCCGCCGAAGCCGACATACAGCAAACCGCGAACCGCGAACTGCAAACAGCGAACTGCGAACTGCGAACTGCAAACCGCGAACCGCGAACAGCGAACAGCGAACAGCGAAAACCCCTCCTCCTCTCCAATTCCCCGCTCTCCCTTCCCTTCCTATCCCTCCCTTTTTCCTATCTTCGACCCCATGAATACCATTGAGATTCGGACGGTGGACGTCGTGCAATACCTGAAGCCCCTCAGAGAGGGCGGTTCCCTCCCGGCCATCGTACAGGCAGACGACGAGTTCCTCTACGTCCTGAAATTCAGAGGGGCGGGCCAGGGCAGGAAGGCGCTGATTGCCGAACTGGTGGGCGCATTATTAGCCAAAGCGATAGGCCTGAACGTGCCGGAGCCGGTGTTTATGAACCTGGACGACTCCTTCAGCAAAACGGAACCGGACGAAGAAATCCAGGATTTGTTGAGGTTCAGCGTTGGGCTCAACCTGGGGCTGCACTTTTTATCGGGCGCCATCACCTACGATCCCCTGGTGCCGGTGGCCAGCCCCCTGTATGTTTCAAAAGTCGTTTTGCTGGACAGCCTGATCATCAATATCGACCGGACAGCCAAAAACACCAACCTGCTGAACTGGAACAAAGAGCTGTGGCTCATCGACCACGGGGCAAGCCTGTATTTTCACCACAACTGGCCGAATTGGAAAATCCACCTTTCGCGCACTTTTTCCAGCATCAAAGATCATGTCCTGTTGGAAAGGGCCTCCCAACTGGGCGAAGCTTCGGAAGAGATCAGGCGTTTACTTAATAAGGACATCATTCAGGAGATCGTCTCCCATATACCGGAAGACTGGCTTACTGAGGAATCCAATACCTTAACTCCCGGCGAAATGAGGGCTGCCTATGTTGAATTCCTGAGCACAAGGCTTGGCAAAATTGATTTACTGGCTAAAGAAGCTTCCGATGCAAGATAAAGCCACCTACGAATTTGCGGTCATCCGGCTGGTTCCCAAAGTGGAGCGGGACGAGTTCATCAACATTGGCGTGATCCTTTTCTCCAAACAAAAAAAATACCTCGGCATGCGGTACAAAGTGGATGAAAAGCGGATCCGGGCTTTTTCCGATGAAGTCGATATCGAGGCGGTGAAAGACTATCTGGCCGCCTGGGAGCGGATATGCCAGGGCGCGCCCGGGGGAGGGGCGATCGGCAAGCTGGGCCTTCCCGAGCGGTTCCGGTGGCTGGTGGCGGCCAGAAGCACGATCATTCAAGCTTCCGAGGCACACCCCGGCCTTTGCCATGACCCGGAGGAGGTGCTGGAAAGCCTCTTTCGCCGTTATGTTTTGTAGAAGCCCGGCCTTCTTCCTTTCCAACGCCTTCCGCGTTATCGCAAGGCCCTTTTCAGAAAGCCCCGCCAAGAAAGCGGCACCACCTTCCATCCCCTCCCGAAAAAATTCCGTTGGAATCTTCTAAAAAAGCGCTAGATTTCGAGACTGTCATTCCCTGATCTCTCCGGGAAGGCATTGTTTCTAAAAATCAGAAGAGTATATGAAAAACATTGGATTCCTGTGTCTGTTGGCAATAGGGTTTCTCATCCCGGGCAAAGCCCAGATCACGATTACCAATGCCGTATTTCCGGCAGTGGGAGATACCTTGTTTTACGCGCTGGACGACCAGCCCGACGCATTGGTCATGACAGCCCCGGGCGGTGGGCAGCAGTGGGATTTCACCAACCTTCAACCCTCTTTGGCCTGGGAAGAGGTTTTTCTGGATGCCGGCGCCGGCAGCGTTTCCGGCTCATTCCCCACGGCCGGACTGGTCTCCCGGCCCGGAAACGGAACTGTGGAAGCCTACCTGGAGGTTTCCGCCCAGGAAGTATCGCTATTGGGTTTTTCGGGCGGCAGCTCATTCACCCTGGGCCTCGGCCTGATTCCCCGGTTTAACCCGCCGATCGTTCAAAGCCGGGCGCCGGTACAGTTTTTCGACATCCATCAGATAAGTTCAGGGCTCCTGTTGCCCTTTTTGCCGGACATCCTGCCCGGGGTGAACCAACTGCCCGTCATGCCCGACTCCCTGCGTATCCGGGTTGCCATTAACCGGTTGGATGTAGTGGATGCCTGGGGCACCCTGGCCATCCCCGGCGGCGCCTTCGACGTCCTGCGCCAGAAAAGGACGGAATACCGCGAAACCCGGCTCGATGCGAAAATACCGCCTCTGGGGTGGCTGGATATTACAGATGTTGCCATCCAAAACCTCCAGCTGAGTTCCCTGGGAGTAGACACCACTGTAACTTATCAGTTTTTGAACGGCCAGTCCAAGGAACCGATCGCTGTGGTGACAACAGATAACACCCAATTGCGGGCAGCCAGCGTTCAATACAAGAATATGGATACCCCCACCGGTACAAAAAAGGAAGAAGGGACGATTTCCGGCCTGGCCATTTTTCCCAATCCGGCAGAAGGTGTTTTGCAAATCCGGGCCGGCAACCTGGCCGGGGGTGATTATACGGTGCGCATCTATTCCCTCCCGGGGCAGGAAGTGTTCCGCAAGGCCTGCATGGGAACATCCGGCCAACTGCAGGAGGAATTGAATATTTCCAGCCTGGAAAAAGGCGTTTATGTGTGTAAAATTTCCAGCGGCAACGGGCAAACGGAGCAGGTTTTGTTTGTGAAACGGTAGGCCCCGAAAGTAAATAACGGGTCAGTTATTGGTTATTGCGCCTGACATCGGCGTAAAGCGCTGGTTATTAACTAATAACGATTAACGGCATGTTGCTCCTGGCGGTGAAATAACGGGTCAGCTATTGGTTAATTAGTTATTTCCAACCCGGGAACCTAAGCGGTTGATTACCAGCAATAACCAACAACTGCGCCCAACTTGGGGTGGCCTTAATAACTGACAGCCCGTGCACCTACTCCTCCGGCAGCAGGCTCAGAAACGGCAGCGCCTCCCGGAAATCGGCCGGGTTGTAAAAACGCAGGAAAAAATCGAAGTTTTCCCTGACGAAATCAGGGTCGCCGCCCAGGGGGAAACGCAGGTTTTTCAAAGAGTACCGCTCCGCGATATAATGCGCCAGTGCCGGGCTGAACTCGTAGAAAAAAGAGTAGAACAATTCGGGGTATTCTTCCTCCTTCAGCTTTTTTTTCTGAAGAAGGCCGACGACGCGGGGTATGACCGAGGACATCAGCACGCCTTCGCCAGGGGAGAAGAAGGCAGCAACGCTTCCGCCCCCCAGGTTAATATCGTCATAAGAGGCTGATTCCTCCGCCAGCATTTCTGCATAGCGGGACCGCTTCTCGCCCGGTTTGAGTTCCTTCGTTTTGTTTTCATTCCACCAGGCGTTGTGCGCTTCCATAGCCCGGGCCAATTCTTTTTCATTTTTGAAAAAAACCAGCCGTTCGCCAAAGTAGCTCAGGAAAACTTCCTCCATCTCGGCGGTCAGGCTGCGGATTTGTTCTTGCTGCGCTTCCGTCCAGCCGTGAAAACTGATACCCTTGGGGTCGATGCGCAATCTATCCAGGTCTTTGGGCGGGCCACCCCAGCCCATATAGGTGCCGCTGAGCCACCACTCCCCCCGCCAGTTGACGACGGCAAAGGAAGCCGTGTCGACGCCGGCCTCCATCTTCGCCACATCGAGATCCACCGATTCGCGGCGGACCGGGAACAGGCGGCCGGAACGCACGAACTGGAAGCGATAGTATTTTTTGTCATGGCCTTCATACAGAAAGATGCCCTGCACCCGCTGAAAAAGCCGACGGATGTCGGGCCGCAAATCGTCGGGGCAGCGCGCCACTTCCGCCAGCCAGTCCGGAGTGGTCAGGGCGCACCAGGAGGAACTTTTTTTGAGCAGGAAATCATCCTGAATGCCATAAATCAGGCTTTCGCGGTTTTGCAGTTTGCGGAACAACGGGTTCTCTTCATCGTCCAGCTTATCTACCGCCTCCTGGAATCCCCGGCTGAACTCCGGCCCGGTGATGTAGTTGTTGAACGCCATCCAGATCAGCCGCTGTTTCAGGTCGAAAAAGTAGATGTCCGGAGGGATGTCGAGCCACCGGTCGTAGAAATCGGTTGCCGGGGCCTCGTCGATGCGCGTTTCGAAGAAATCGTAGAAATGATCGGCAGCGGCCAGCAAAGGCCTGCCAAAGGGCGCCAGCGTTTTCTGGGCCATCTTGCTCAGGTGATGCCAGATCAGGTAGGCAAAGTCCTGGGGGTTGAGGTATTCGGGGTCGTATTCTTCCAGGCCGAAGAGGGGCAGATACTTGCCGTACAACTCCTGGTTCTTGCGCACCAGGGCCCGCCACAGGCCGATCTCGCTGATGAAGTCCTCGAAATGGCAGGTGAGCAGGACGGCCAGTTCTTTTAAATGTTCCCGCCGGAAGACGCCTTTAAACCCGGCTTCCGGCCGGTCGAGGTAGGCCAGGGCGGAGTTGGCCAGCTTGAGGTAGTAGCTGTCGTAGGTTGAAGGTATCTTGTAGGGGCGGTATTTCATCCAGTCGGTGATGGACAGCCCCTGGCTGCGTGTACTTGATCTGCGTTTCATGTAGCGTATAGGTTTACTAAACTTAACTTTGCAGGCTTTGGAGAAGTTTAGTAAACCTACACAAGAGTCAAACCAGGGAATAATAACCCTATGATGAGGGAACATGTAAAGAGATAAAAATGTATATTTGAATAAGCAGAATAGGGATTGACAAGAAAAGTTATAGAAATGACTAGAATTCAGACGATTATAGAAGAGA
>JAGFJD010000080.1 GCA_024102975.1 Phaeodactylibacter sp.
CGAAGAAGGTGAAATCAGCGGACCAGACATCGATGTGGAAGTGCGTCATGCCGGTGGCGTCGATGGTGTTGGAGACCGTTTCGATGCCCACAAAATCGAGCATGGAGTACTTCTTGGTGGCGTTGCCCTGCACCGTCACATCTTCCAGGGTGGCCGCCGACCAGTCGGTGCGCCAGGTATCCACAGGCACGTCGGTATAGGCGTCGCTGAAGAGGGAGATCACATCGGCAGGATTCTCCGTCGGTGCAGGGGCGGCCATAGTCGGCTCGCCGGACCCTCCGCCTTCGGCATAGAAATAAATATTGTCCAAATAGATAGTTCCGTTTCCATCAAATTTAAGCTGAATGATGTCTGCCAGATCCACTGGCGAAAAATCACCCAAAGGTATATCTATGCTTGACCAACCGGATGTCGGAACGCTTAGCGCCTTGGCCACCTCGGTTGCATTTCCGCTGATGAGATAGACGTTAAGAGCAGAAGAGTTTGCCGTCCAGTAATCGATATGTAAAAATTCCATACCGGTGACATTCTGCGGCGTGCCTAATTGCAATCCCTGATAATTCAATCCTGCATAACGCAAAGTATTGTTGCCATCAATGAGCAATTCAGTAACCATCGTGGCCTGCCCCCAATCGGGATTCAGGTCTGAGCCATCAATATTGGTGTATGCATCACTGAAAACTGAAATTACATTGCCCGGGTTTTGCGTTGGAGCTGGGGCGGCTACTGCTGGCCCCGTAGGGCCGGAGCTTCCATCATTATAGAAATAGATATTATCAACGAAGATACTGGATATCGTCGCATCTGAAACAAAAACGATCTGCGCTAAATTGGATCGGCCGACCAGGCTTACTAAGTCGGATAAAGCAACATCAAGGCTATACCAGTCACCATTAACCAAATTGGAATTGTCGAGCCGGATTTCGCCGGAAGAGTCATCGCCGGTGCCAAATGTATTATCCGGACCGACATCAGCAATCCTGATTATTAAGTAGTCTCCCGGCTCTACATCTTCTCTGGGCTGAACGTCAACGTGAAGGTGGGTCATTGAAGATGCGTTGATCGTCGGAGCATCTGCTAAAAACTGGATTCCTACAAAATTCAACTCAGAGTAGGCAATGATATTATCCCCATTAATATTGATATCATCCTGGCCGATGGTCGTTTGAAATGGCGCCCAATATCCGTTATAATAATCCACCGGTTGATTGGTGTAAGCATCGGAAAAAATGGAAATTACATTAGTTGGATCTTGTGTAGGTGTTGGTGCAGAAACAAAATCACCGGTGACAGTAACTTTGGCTGAACCTTTCGCATCCACTCCACCCAATGTGGCTGTGATAACCGCCTCCCCCGTACTTACTGCTGTGATCACACCCTGTTCATCAACGGTTGCTACGCCGGGGTTAGAAGAAGTAAATTCGAAGTAAGCCGGAGCAACACTGAGGGTCTGGTCCTGGCCATTCCCTAAATTAACGGTTTGGCTTAAGTTAGTAATGTTAGTCTTTACCCCGATGAAAGTTTGAATGTCAACATCTGCTCCTTCCAGGATGGACGGCCTTGGCTGAGCGATAGTTCCTGTTTTTTGAAATTCTAATTCATCAATCCAGAAGCTATACCCCTCGCCATCTTCAGGCCCTTCAGCATACCAGAACAAGCCGCTTTCCTGAGTCAATTTAGAAGGATCGGGAATGGCAATGGTATATTGCCTCCAATTTGTGGATAGCTCTAAATTGCGGAGTGAAACCTGATATTTATTTCCTCTGAAGTCTTGTCCGAAACCGATATCATTGATGGTTCCTTTTTTGGTTGCTTTCGCCCAGAAAGTGAGCGCATCAAAATCGGAAAGGTCACGTCTGCCGTAATCCGGAAAAATTGCCCCGGAATAAGCTCCGTTTGGATCACCTACATTGGGCACGTCAAATCGCATCGCGGATGACCCGGCGTACCTGGTTTCATCGTCTACAGAAAAAGCTTCAAAGTAAGAATCTCCAAATGGCAGATATTCAAGCCCTGCACTAAATCCGTCAATGAAAACTTCACCATTCTTGGGGAAAGTGGCTATTTCAGCATCTTCAGAAAGATCTCTTGTGCAATTGCTGATGAGTAATAAAAATCCTAAAAAGAATAGGAAGTTTGATTTCATGATATTATTTTTCTTCATGATTTTATTTTTTCAAGATGATTTCTACTGGCCTATGTTGATGTGGATATAAGTCCTGAGTTCCCATTCCGTTCCATTGTCAAAGCCTACCGGGCTGAGGATGGGTTCTGTAGCAAACTCGGAAGCTGTGAGGTTGGGAAGATAGCGAGGTGAAAACTCATCCAAAGAACGCCAGGTCCAGCACACGCCCATCTGAGTACTCGGCAATATATACCAATCTGGTTTAGCCAGAGTAGTGGACAGGTCTAACATTAACTGTACCGGGTAGGTGAGGTTGAAATCACGATGATAATCAAAGGGCCCCCAGTCATTGATCTTGAAGTGGGAAGTCAATTTCAATTTTTTATATATAGCCCTTAGGTCCATGGCATAACGTTCAATCAGCCTGTCGTCGCTACCGTTTGCCTGAGCAGTTCCGACTAAGAAAGTACCAATAAGGCCAAGGTCTGGGTTTATTTTAGAGACCATCCTGACATTTGTTTCCCACAAATCCTGAGCGGGTGCGGACTGGGGAAACGCAAAGGAGGTCCGGTTACCTAAGAACCCGATAGCTGCATCCTGGGTGGTAGGCAGATGACGGTAAACGAAACCGGCGCTCATGGCAAATTTGGCATCTTCCGCGCGGTCATTGTCCCATTCATACATCCACGTACCCGGCGTAGGGTCAAAAGTAATCAGTAATTCTCCGGCGACCGTTTCTCTGTTGCCTCCTCTTACGGCGAATGGATCATCCTGAATATTTCTAAGCCGCCCCGGCGATGGGACATCATTGGGGATGGGATCAACAAGCGGCTTTTGCCACAGGAAATTCGGTGCGATCTGGAATTTGCCGATGGTATAAGTAAATCCGGTTAAGAAATTATTCAGGTTTCCGCTGCCGCTATCCTTTAACGTCCATCCCGTAAAAGTACGGGTGGCATCTGCTCCGCCATTGGCAACAAGGCCCATTACAGCGCCCTGTGCATACCAATTGAATGCCCCTTTTGAAAATTTGATTTTTGCTTTCCCGCCCCAATTGTCCGAGGGGTTTATCTGATCCTGATATACTTCATATTTTCCTGGTTCACCTTCTACAATCTGGAAGGTCCTGCCGTTCAGAGGCGACCCGCCCCAGATTCCTCCTACTTCAATTTCCACCGGCCCTAATTCTCGTTCTACATGAATGGTAGCTCTCCGGGTTTTAGGAAGCGGGACGGCGATAGAAGTCACGAAGCCGGGTGCATCGTCAATATCTTCATGAAAGACGCCGGTTACTTTAAAATGATTTATTTCCCGGCCATATTTCACCAGGACCGCCGGGTTGGCGCCCCACCACAATTGAGGGCCAAAGGCAACATGCAGCCCATCAAATGCCTTTTTTCCGTCTATTTCTATCCCGAGTATCTCTCCATTGTAAATGTCCAGGTTGGGACCGTAATTCGCTTCCGGATACAAACCGAAAAAGTCGCCTTCATAACCCCAGTGATAATGGCCGGTCCGGTAGAACCCTCTCAGGTCGAAATCATTTGCCGTCCAGTTGAAGTCAGCATTGTACAGCCTTAAATTGCCATCACTTCTACCGACGCGGTCACGAACTATATTTTCGTAAAAAATTTCATTGATCGGGTTATCCGCTACATTGCCCACCAGGTTAAAACTGGCGCTGGCCCTTAGGCTGGGGGTAGGATTGGCTTCCACGCCAAAGAAGAAAGACTGCATGTGGTCAAAACCGAGTTCATCCGGATAAGAAGCCAGAGTCGGGTCAGTTATAGCAGCGGGGTCCGGTTCGTCTGGAGTAGTGATCAGAGAGCCGCCGGTATTGTAGGTTTCAAATTCAGCTCTGAAATTGCTCAACCGGATTTTCCGGTTGCTTTCCAAAGCAGCCTTGTCTCCTCGTGCTCTGAGCACCGCGTCCATGATCTGGATATTGTCAAAATAAGCATTGACCGACGCGAGGGTCGTACCGGGCGCGTATGGGTTCAGTCGATGCGCCTCTTTCAAAGCGTAATAAGCCGCTCTTGGATAAAGCGTGTACAACCCTCTCTCGTTGGTAGGCCCTTTGGCACAGATCCCAAACCACTCTTCGTTCATATTGTTTTCGCCCTGCCTGAAGTCTCGCTGGTAGCCGCCGTTAGACCAGGAGGCGTTATTGTCATGTACGTCTGCATTTTTTCTGTCATCAAATCCGAACTTCCACCAACCATCGCTGAACTGGAAGGTGAAACCGCCAATAGAATTGCCAACTTTCCCGACTCCGGCAGCGTTCTCATAGATTTCTTTCCAGTTCCCCACCATGTAATAAGCCTGCGACTCCTGGTCTTCGGCATTTTCTATAGCATTAAAAGCATCTGCCCCAAACTCCGTAAATAGGAGCGGTTTATCGAGCTTATCTTTCACTACCTGAAACATGTCTCCAAATGAAACTCCCCGGTAGGTGTTCGTTCCATATATATCTATATCTTTACATTCTTCTGCTACGATATCGATAAACAAGACATCTCCATTACAAATGGCAACCGGGTGGGAGGGGTCGATAGCCTTCATTGCCTTGGCAGCATCATTCATCAGCTTATACATGGGCCTGCCCCGGGATTCTCCAATGAAATTTATCCTGCCTTGATCATCAGGGAAATCTTCCGTTTCCGCTCCCTGCCAGAAAAGGCCGTAGTTGTTTTCGTTGCCCAGGAGATACAACAAAAGCCCAGGAGTATCTTTATACTCTGCGACTAGTTTTGTTACTTCATCCATCAGGAACTTTTGAGTTCTCGGTTCGTCATAAAGTGTAATAGGAGTCCAAACGCCATCCAGGGTGAGCCCATATCTGCCAAAAGAATGGTTCAGCATGGTGTAAATGCCATAATTCTCATAGATATATCGAATCCATCTGGCCGGAACACCGGTGTATTGCCGTATAACATTCACATTCATGTTCTTCAGGAGAGACATTTCTGCGTCCAGTCCGGCCTTGATGATGTCGTCTGATTTCTCCCAAAATCCAGCGTTTACGGTATTCGTTCCAATAGGGATATAATCCCAGTTCATGCCGTTGATCATGAACTCTTTGCCATTGACTACCAGCCTGTGCCCATCGCTGCTGGTGACGACGGATACCCGATCAGGTTGGGCAAATACCGATGAGGTGAACGGGAAGAGCAAAAGGAGTAGGAGAATGTTTTTCATTTTATCCAGGTTTATAGACTATATGTCTGTTTTTGAGTCCGCCGGTGAAGACCAGGATTAAAGCACATTTTCATAAAAATTGTGATCCTGCTTTAACCAAATGTAGTACTATTTTATCCTAAAAAAGAAACAAACACCTCATCAATTTTTTCGTCATTGATTTTCCTGACTACGTCAAAAGTATGCCTGGTTAGCTGTAAATTGCTGATAATTAACTATCTTTTCTGTCAACTAATTTGCACATGCGTCAGTTTGAACACAACACATGGTACATTTTACTCCTGATGCTCCCTCTTTCCGGGCTTGATGCTCAGGGTTTTTCCGGCAAGTATCCCATTCGGAATTTCACACCCGCAGAATACAAAGCCGGCATTCAGAATATCGACTTTGCCCAAAACCGGGATATGGCCATTTTTGTGGCCAACAATTTAGGCGTGCTTTCCTTCAACGGGAATGAGTGGAAAAGGCATGATCTCAATACCGGCAAGAAGAAAAGGTCGCTGGCGTTCGATGAAGGTTCGGACCGGTTGTATGTCGGTTCTCAGGGAGAGTTTGGTTACTTTGAAGGAGACTGGCAGTATGTGTCGCTCGTCGATAAGATTCCCCTGGGCGCAGAGGATTTCGATGAGGTCTGGGATGTTTTTCTGGCCAACTCCAATGTTTACTTCTGCACTTTTCAGAGCATTTATGTCTATGATGGGCAATCCATTACCGCGATTGAACAGGAGGGCGGCTTTGAACGGTCGTTCCTGGCCAATGGAAAGATCTTCACCCAAAGCCAGCAGGGCAGGCTGCTTGAAATAGAAGGATCAAAGCTGGCCGAAACCTATCCACAAGGCCAGGCCGGCGCGGCCATCGCCGGTGTGGCGGCGCTGGATGATGGATATTTGCTGGTTTATAATTCCGGGCAAGTCGAGTTGGCCGCCCCCTTTGGCGTCAGCCGGAAATACGATGCCCTCAGCCAGGCCCTGAAAGGAACGTATGTCAACCATGTGCTGCAATTATCAGATACGCGCCTGGTTATCGCCACCCAAACGTCGGGATTGTTCCTGTACGATTTACAGGAAGGGAAGCTGGAAAAAATAACCAGGGAGGATGGCCTGGGGTCCAATGCCTGCCTGCGTTCCTTCCAGGATTATTCCGGCAACTTGTGGGTGGGCATGCAAAACGGGATCGCCCTCATACACCTCAACTCTCCCATGCGCTTCCTGAACCAGGAAATAAACCTGCAGGGAAGTGGCTACGAAGCTTATAAAACGGCGGACGGCACGTATTTCACCACCTCGAACGGAATCTACTTCCTGGAAAAGAACGCCGCTCAAAGTGCATTTTTGTACGGGACGGAAGGGCCGGCTTACGGCATGCAGGAGATTGCCGGGAAGTTATATGCAGGGCACCACACGGGGTTATTCCTCCTGGAAAACGGCCGTGCCAGGCGCATAGCGAATACAGATGGCTTGTGGCAGGTAAAACGGCTGCAGTGGCGCCCCGAATTTGTGATCGGCGGCACCTATTCCGGATTGTACCTCTTCAGGATTGATGAAAACCGGCAACTGCAGCCGGTCCAAAAGATTGAAGGGTTTGCCGCGTCAAGCCGTTTTTTTGAGGAGGACCGTTCGGGAAAGATCTGGGTCGGCCAGTACTACAAAGGCCTGTACCAATTGACCTTGTCAGATGACCTCTCCCGGGTGACCGTTAAGAACGTATCCGAAAATCCCGGCTTGCCTGTCAAAGAGCAAATCGTTTTGAGCCGTGTGAGCGACGGCCTCTACCTGGCCACCAATTCCGGCCTCTACCAACTGGACCCGGCCGATGGCTCCGTTAGCAAAGCCGAAGCCTTCTCCGGCCCTATTGGCGAACAGCCCGTTTACCTGCTGGCGCAAGACCCCCAAAATAATGTTCATGTCATAGCGGAGAACGTCGTGGCCCTTTTCAAACAGATCAGCGCCAATAACTATCTCTTCATACCCTCTTCCTTATATCAATTGCGTTTTTACCTGAATAATGACCTGTTGCAAATTTCGATGAATACGGACAATGGCGTATTCTTTTCCGCCAATGAGGGCTTTATTCACTATGATCCTGCCTTGGAAGCTCCTTCGAAAGCGGAACGGCCGCTCGTGGTAAGCCAGGTATTTAGTGTCAATCAGGGCAGAGCGCTGTACGTTCGAAAACCATTTGGAGTCAAACCAGGTATCGAGCGCCTGGAGGTTGGCCCGGGGGCCAAGGTTATAAAGATCGACGTGGAATCCTTTCAGTTCAACGGGCTGGGAAACCAGCAGTTCCGGTATTTTTTGAAAGGCCTTGACGAAGATTTTGGCGAATGGACCACCACCGCATCCAAAGAATACACCAACCTGAAGGACGGGAAATATGAATTCAGGGTGCAAACCCGGGATTACCTGGGAAAAATAACAACCAGCCCGGCCTTGTATCTGACGGTGAATCCCCCGTTTTACCGAAGCCCGGCGGCCCAGGCATTGTATGTGTTGATGGGCCTTTTGGCGTTGTTCCTGAGCTTTAAGCTGCAAAAACGGCGGTACAATAAAAAAGCGGAAAAGATCGAAGAGGCCAGCCAACTCCAACTGGCCAAAGAACAGCAGAAACTGGCCGAAGTGGAACAACAAAAGGAACAGGAACTGTCGCGGCTGAAGGAAGAAAAAATGCAAAGCGAACTACAGCACGTAAACAACCTGCTCGCGGCTTCAACCATGAATCTGGTCGTCAAAAATGAGTTCATCGAATCCATAAAAGAAGAGCTGAAAGAGTTGAAGCAAAAGGGCAGAAACCCGGAAACGAAACGAGCCCTGGAAAAGATAGTCAAGGAAATAGACATCGCACTCCGGCTGCAGGAAGACTGGGAACAGTTCGAATACCATTTCGACCAGGTACATGGAGACTTTTTATCCCGCCTGAGAAATGAATATCCGGACCTTTCCCCGAATGAACAAAAACTGTGTACTTTCCTTCGCCTTAATCTCAACACCAAGGAAATAGCCAATCTGTTGAGCATTTCGCTGCGGGGTGTGGAAGTGGCCCGTTACCGCCTGCGCAAAAAGCTGCGCCTGGAGAAAGGGGAGAACCTGTCGAAATTTATTTTGGAGTACTAAAAATTGTGCTCGGGCGCTTTTTTGGTTTTTCCGCCAACTACCCGTCGCCTTTTGGCGTTTGAAATAACTGTAGCAAATTCCGAGCATGAAAGGATCATTTCAAATCGCTAAATTTTTTGGGATTCCTGTGCAGGTCCACTGGACGTTCACGCTCATCTTCGTTTACGTATTTTACGAAGGCATGGGCAAAAGCCTGACCTGGATGGAAATCGGCGGCATCCTGGTCATCGTCCTGGCCCTGTTCTTCTTCGTCGTCCTGCACGAGTATGGCCATGCGCTCGCCGCCCGCCGCTTCGGGGTAGATACGCGGGACATTATCCTGTCGCCCATCGGCGGCGTTGCCCGGCTTGACCGGCTGCCGGAACACCCAATGCACGAGTTCGTGGTTGCCGTCGCCGGGCCTATGGTCAACATCGTGATCGGCGTGGCGCTTTCTTGTGTGCCCCTGCTCTCCTCCGAAGAAAGCCGCCAGGATTTCATCAACTTCTTCATGCAAATCCTTTATCCCCGGAGCAACTTCTTCGCGGCCGACCTTTCCCCTTTTCAATATTTTCTTTTCATCTTCGTGGCCATCAATGCCATCCTGGCAGCATTCAACCTGCTGCCTGCCTTCCCGATGGATGGCGGGCGGATGCTGCGAGCATTGCTGTCATTGCGCCTGGGCCGCCTGCAGGCTACCCGGGCCGCCGTCTACATAGGGCAGTTCATCGCCGTAATCCTGGTGGGCTACGGCCTTTGGAACTCCCATTATACCATGGCCCTGATCGGGCTGTTTGTCTTCATCATGGCGGCTCATGAATACCGGATGGCAAAGCTCGATGGCCTGCTTGAAAATTACCGGGTGCTGGATGTGCTGCGGACCCGGTACACAAAAATCTACAGCCGCGACCCGCTAAGCCTGGCCATGGGGCCGCTAAGCCAGGGCATAGAGCACAATTTCCTGGTCTTTGACCAATGGCAGAACCTGGTCGGCGTTTTGCCGGAAGAACGCATTTTGGAAGCGGCAAAAGGGCAACAGGAAGGAACAATGGCCGGCCAGTTGGTTACTACCCACTTCGAATCAGTGCTCGCCTCCGACTCCCTCAAATCCCTCTTTCCTAAAATGCAATGGAAGGGATACCCTATGCTGCCGGTGTACGATAAAGGCAAGCTGGTAGGCGTTGTTGATAAAAACGCGCTGAATAACTTCATCTCTCTCCAGGCAAAGCTGGAGAGAAAGGGTATCCCCAGCCTGCTAAGGCCGGGGGCGTCCCGCCGGAGAACAGGCTGGAAAGAAGGCTGACCTGCCTACTTATCCCCTTCTGCTGTTATCCCCAGTTTAGCCCTGACCAGCGGCATGACGTCATCGGCATCCTCAGCGAACAGCACAGCGTTGAAAACACTGGTGTCAAAAATCATGGAAAAGCCCTGCTCCGCCGCTACTTCCCGCACCGCCGCTTCCGCTCTTTCGATGATCGGAGTGAGCAGTTCCTGGCGCTTGCCCTCTACTTTTTGCTTGACGTCCTGTTCGTACGCCAGGATTTCATCCCTTTTGTCGCTCAGTTCTTTTTCTTTCTGCTGTTGCTGCGCCGGCGTCAGGTTTCCCGCCTGCGCTTCCTTCACGACCGCCTGGTAATCCTTCTGGAACTGCTTGGCCATTTCCTCGCCCTTGCCGACCAGTTGCTTCTGGTAGGCGTCGAGCTCGCTGTCCGCCGCCTTGGTCTCCTCCATCGAAGAGATCAGGCTTCCGAAATTCAGGTGGCCGTATTTTTCCTGAGCCAGAGACACCATCGCCCCCAGGGCGACAAAGGCGAACATCAAAAGGGTCTTTTTCATCATCAGTTTGGATTTGTCAGAAATTTCCTGCAAAGGTAGCTTTAGCCGCCAACTTTGCCAATTTTTCTTCCCCTGTTATACCCCGCCTCCCTCCAACCCGCTTCTGGCTTCGATTTGCAACACAAATTGTTCCAAGGAGAGGGTGGATAAAAAAAATTGAAACAAATTCTTTTGTTTCTTTTATTTTAAAACACAAAGTTTTAAATTTGAGGCAACACCTCCGTTTGTCGATACAAAAAACTAAACATGAACCTTACATCTGTACAAAAAGCCCGGGAAAAGGCATTGGAAACAGGGCGGCAGATCAACCGGAATATTCAGAAATACTGGTTGCGGGCCGTACTGCTGGGCACCGCCATTTACCTCCTCCACGAAAAGGACCTGGCCATCGACCTCCAGCTGAGCAACATCCCGGCTTCCATTCAGTTTGGCAGCGCCGCCGAACCGCCGGCCACAGTGAGCGCCCGGCCGGTGAGCCTGGCCGCTTCGGAACCCTCGGCGGCAAAGGAACGCCCTGCCCCGCCGGCCATCCCTGCCGGCTATGACGGGCAGGCCGTCAATGTGAGCAACTTTGCCAACACTTACTCCAATCTCAGCAATGAGCAAAAGGGGCTGCCGGATACGGAAAACGACGCCCTCCGCGCCGAAAAACGCCGAAAGCAGTTAAAATACGTCCAGCGGTTTGAAAAAGTTGCCCGGAAGGAAATGGAAGAATATGGCATTCCCGCCAGCATCACCCTGGCGCAGGGCCTGCTGGAAAGCAACGTTGGGGAGAGCAAACTGGCTACCCACAACAAGAACCACTTCGGCATCAAATGCTTTTCCCGCAGCTGCCGGAAAGGGCACTGCAGCAACTTCACGGATGACAGCCATAAAGACTTCTTCCGCATTTACAAAAGCAGTTGGGAGAGCTACCGCGCCCATAGCCTGCTGCTCAAACGCTCGGACCGCTATCAACGGCTGTTTCAACTCAGCCGGGGGGATTACCGGGGCTGGGCGCATGGGTTGACAAAAGCCGGCTACGCTACAGATAAACAATACGGGCAGAAGCTGATCAACCTCATCGAAGACCTGGAACTGCACCAGTATGACCGGTAAGCCATGGTTAATGGCTGCTTCAGTGCATCCGGACCAGCCACCCGATGAGGACCAACCCCGCTACCGCGCCAATGATCCAAAAGCCCGGAATGCCGGCCGCTGCCGGCACTCTTTCGGGTTGGCCGTAGGACAAATAGCCGGCCCAAAAGAAGGGATGCCCCCTTTCCGGCTTGCCGGCCTGCTGAGCCAGATACGCTCTTCGCGCCTCTTTCAGGGTTTGCGGCACGCCGGCGCCGGTTTGCCACCGGCCGAAGAACAGGTCCAGCAATTCAGCGGATGGGCGGCCGGCGGCCGGCCAGCGGTGAAACAACAAGGACTGGCAACCGCTGTAACGCAAGGCTTCCGCCAATGGCTGCCAGCCGGCATCTTCCACCGGCCGGGGCGAAGAGGACGCTATTATGTACAGGCCCACCGGTTTTGATATGCCATAAACCTCCTTCAAATACAGGCGGTTGTCAGAGAGGCTGTCGCCCTCATCAGAAAAAAGGACGAAGGTATTTTCGGGCGAAGAGCCGGGCCGGGCGGGCAGAGCCAGGAGCAACACACCCGTCGGCGGCAAGCTCCGGTAGGCCTGTTCTCCAGACCGGAGATCATCCCACAACCGCCCCCCTCTTTCAGCGGCCAGCGCCCGTATGGGGCTGTGGAAATAGCTCAACCTTAAGATATCCCTGCGTTCGGGATGGTAGGCGCCTTTCATCGCAACCGGGCTGCTGCCCTGGTCGCCGGCAGGAGCAAAGGCCTCAAAAGAGGACTCGTAGTCGTAAGCCGGGCGGGCACGCCCGCCATTAATCAGTGCCGTCGCCGATGAATGATAATAAAGGTTGTGGCTCAGGCCCAGGTAGGGAAGGCCGGAAAAATCTCCACCCGACGACGCTGCCGGCAGCAGCGCTTCGAAAGGTAGCCACTGCAAAATGCCGTGTGGCAGCAGGAATACGTTCGGGCCGGCAGTTTCCGGCTTGCCAGGCAGGAGCTTGTTGTAGAGTTCCACGGCCAGGCTGGTAGTCTGCCGGTAGACAGCCTCCGGATCCTCTGCCAGGCTCTTGCGCGGATCACTGGAAGCCATCTGCAGGAAACGGCGCAGGCTGTTCCGGAACAGGCCGTCTGCCGGAATCCAGAAAAGTTGGAAATCCTGCCCGGTAAAATAAAATACATAGAGATTTTCCTCATCAATGTAATAGGAGTATAACGTCGCAGCGTACTGCTGTAAGAAAGCGTTAACCTCGTCCGGTTCTGCTACCTCGCCGTCGAACTTCAGCTGGTAATACGCCGGGCACTGCTGCCTTAGCACCTCCAGGACTTTCCCGTATTCGGCCTCTCTTTTTTCCAGTTCCCTTCGGATAGAATCGGCCGCCTCTGCCGGGAAAAGATTGGGCATCAAAGTGCCGGACATCAGCTGCGCCGGCCTTTTGCAGGCTGCTTCCCGCTCAAGCAGGGATTGAGGGACGCCCGCGAAACCGGAGGGAGGAAGCTGCAACAAGGATAAACTGGCGCCCAGGCGTTTGCTGCGTTCCGAATAGCGAAAAGCTTCCCGGAGGTACCGCTCTTCCTGGTTCTGTTGATAGAGGCTGTAACAGGTTTTGATGGCTTTGCCGTACAGCCTTTCCAGAGCAGCGGATAAATAAGCCAGCTGGCCGGCCGGCAGTGGGGAGGCCGCGAGCCGGGACAGCAGTATATCGCAGTCCTTAAAAACATCCAGGGCCGCTTCCAGATTGTACAAAGTGTTCCGGTCCTGGCCGGCCAGCTCGCTGTGGGCGGCACCCAGGGACAGCAGGGCAGTGAACCGGAAAAACGAGGCGCCAGGTTGCCGGCTCTGCCCCCACTCGCTGGCCAGCAGCCTGTATTGTTGGATGGCCTTGTCGTAATTTCCCTGCCGGAGATAAGCATCCGCCAGGTATTGGTTGGCTTCCTGCAGTAGCCGGAAGGGCGTATCGGCATGGTTGAATACGATAGTCAGTTGACGAATGCCTTCATCTATCCGGCCGGCCTCGATGAGCAGGCCGCCAACCTGCAACCTCGCCTCAAGCATGAAGTAGGCATCCGCCTGCCTTTTGCTCCACTCCAGAAAGCCCGTTGCCGCATCGAGTGCCTCTGGCAGGCTGCCGGAAAGCCGCAACGCCCGAACCCATTGGGAGTAGAGAACGGCAGACGTGCGTTCTCCCGTCATCATAGCCTGCCGGAAATGGGCCGCCGCCTCCCGGTAGGCTCCTTTCTCCAGCAAAAGGGCACCCAGGCTTCCTTGATACAGGAGCGCCTGCTCCGGTTCCTGCGCGGGGGCTTCCGCCAGGGCCTGAACGGCTCTTCGGCAGTAGTCAACGGCAGCATCCAGATTGCCGTCCTGGAAATGCCGGATCGCCTGTTGGTGAAACGCCTCGGCGGCCAGTTCGCCTGCAGACTCCGGGTTTTGCCAGAACAGGAAAGCTGCCTCCTGGTATTGCCGTGCCGACAAATCCTCGTCGCCCAGTATGTGGTTGATGCGGGCCATGGAAGCCAGTGCCGAAGCAACATCAGGATGTTTATTTCCGAGGCGGCCTTTGCTTATGGCATAAGCCGCCTGAAAATAAGCCAGTGCCTGCCGGTAATTCTCGCGCGCCAGTTCCAGGTTAGCCAGGTTGGTATAAGAAACAGCGACATCCGGGTGTTCCGCGCCAAGTAGTTCCTGGCGCATGCCCAGAGCCCGCCCGTAGAAATCCGCCGCCCTGCCGAAGTCGGCAGCGGCAAGCCAGGCCCTGGCGAGCCAGTCATAAGAGTTGGCGAGCCTGGCGTGGCGGTTGCCGTAAATGCTTTCCCGGATCATCAGGCCCATCTCGTGTACTTCAATGGCTTTGGCGTGGCGCCCGGCGCGGCTGTATACTTCTGCCAGCCGGTGAGCGGCCTTGGCGGCCTCGTCGTTGTCGCGGCCCAGGCGCTGAATGCTTTTCCAAAGCGCTTTCTTGGCCGTGCGCTTGGCATCGTCCAGCCTCCCAAGGCTCAGATAGACATTGGTGATCTGGTTCAGGCAGGAGAAATAATGCTCCCACTCCTGTGCCGACTCGTACAGGGCTGCCGCTGATTCCAGTTGCCCGATGGCACCCTCGAAATCACCGTTCAGCAATTGGGAAGCCGCTTTGTTCTGATACTGGCCGGCTGCCTCCAGGCCCGAAGGCTGACACCAGACCTGCGCGCTGGCCAGAAACAGGATAGGAAAGATAAATGGTACCCTCATAGTTATGCTTGCTGGTTTCAGTTCATGGGACTGAAATGAGTACAGGAAGCATGATCGTTTTGATAAAGTTACGCAATTTACGCATTTGCAGATACAGAAGTGCCCATTTCGTTAATTTCCCCCTTCCCACTTCCGGCTTCCCACTTCCCCCTTCCTACCCCCCGCTCACCGGCGGAATGACAACAACTTCATCGCCGGCCAGGATAGCCTGCTCATCTTCTGCATATTCGGTATTGAGCGCTATGGCGAAGGAAGCCAGCTTCTCAAAATCGGGATAAGAACGGCACAAATGAGCTTTCAACTGCCCTACGGTAGGTTGCCCCGGCAATTCCACCGAGAGGGTGGCGCCTCCCAATATGTCCTTGGCAATGCCAAATGCGAGTATCCTTATTTCCATAATTCTGGCTGCTACCTTTCTGTTTTATTCCTTGAACAGCCGGAAATTCGTAAAAGTTATCGCCCCGTCCGGCTTTTTTAACAAAACCTTAACAAAATTTTAACACATTTGTCCGGGCACCTTCGTCTAATTGTGCAAACCGATATTTATTCGGTTGGCTGGCCGCCAGGAAACAATAAAATTTCTCAACAAAGCCAGCCTTTGCCATTCCATTTACTGCTTTTCTGAGCGCTTGTTGTTTTTTGGCGTCCGAAACGGTAACAATGTTTCATGAGATTCGTATAAAAGGGTAGTACTTTTCAAAGTCATTGACTTTTTTGGCAAAAGCGCATAGCTTTGCCCCTGATTTTTACCATGTACGAAAACAATGCTGGACAATCGCCAGCGAGAGAAAAGAGAGAATCAAACTGCCCTGAACTTACTGCATTGCTCTGAATGCCGGGCTCTGAGCCCTGCCTTATTTAGTGAAATGCAAAATTAATTATGCGATGAAAATCCCATGGACAATTGTTGCCATGCTGGCAGCCAGCTGCCTGTTTGCAACAAACAAAAAAGCGGCGTTTCCCCTCGACGCCAGCGCCAGTAAGGAATACCACTGGCCCGCTGAAACGAATGGGGACATCAAAGATCGTCTGGCGCAACTCAAAATCCCTTTCGAAGCCAGATACGACAATCAGATAAGAGACATTATCAAGGATTACGTCACCAACGGCATGCACGACACCGAAAGCATGCTGGGGCGCACTTCTTTTTATTTCCCGATCTTTGAACATTATCTCAGCCAGTACGGCCTGCCCAAAGAGCTCAAGTACCTTCCGATCGTTGAGACGTCCCTCGTTCCTGTAGCCCGCTCGGCTGCGGGTGCCGGCGGGTTGTGGCAATTCATCCCTTCTACCGCCCGCGAATATCGCCTGCGGATGAACGAATACGTCGATGAACGCTTCGACCCATACCGTTCTACCGAGGCCGCCGTCAAGATGCTCTCGGCGCTGTATAAGCAGTTCAAAGACTGGAGCCTGGTGCTGGCTGCCTACAACTGCGGGCCGGGCCGGGTCAGGAGCGCTATGCGGGAAGCCGGATGCAGCAACTTCTGGGAACTGCGCCCCTACCTGCCGCAGGAAACCCAGAACTACGTCCCCCGGTTTATTGCCGCCGCCTATGTGTCCAACTTCTACAACCACCACGGCCTGCAACCCCGCTTCCCGTTGAACAGCGCCGAACAGGGCCGCGCCGTTAAGATTTACAACAGCATGACCTTTGGCGAAATCTCCTATGTGACCGGCGTTGACGAGCGGACGATCCGAAGGTTCAATCCCAGTTACAAAAGGAGCATTATTCCCGAAAGCCAGCGGGGCAACTTCCTGCTGTTGCCGGCCCACGCCATGAGCAAGCTGCGCGAACACCTCCTGGCGCTCAAAGCAGGGGAATACATCGACCCGGCTTTGCTCTACCCGAACTTCCACCGGTCTACCTATGTGGTCAAGCCGGGAGAAGACCTGTTCAGCCTTGCCCGGAAATTCCATTGTACAGCCAATGACATCATGCGCTGGAATGCCCTGCCGACGCCCGAAATCTTCGTCAATCAGGAACTCCTGGTTTTCCTGCCGGGCCAGGATTTCGCAGCAAAACCCTGATAACCTTTATTGATAAAAGAAACCACTCCGCCATCCCGCCGGCGGAGTGGTTTCTTTTATCATAATTCAATAATGGCCTGCGCGCCGCCTCAGAAGCTGTTTGAATTTAGTCCTTCAGTTTTTTTTGCCCTTTTCCGCTCTCCGATAATATTTTTATTTTCATAATAAATTCTCGCTTTGCCATTGCTATGCATGTAAAGACAAGCATTTATGTATTTATTTTATCCATACATATCAGCGGCTTTTTCTCCTTTCCTGAAAAAATACCCTGAAAAGGTTAACAAACGCACGGGGACTCCGTAAAACAGAATGGGTGCGGAAAAGCGGGAATGGACAAAAAAGGTGCTATCGGACGGCCGTTCCCAAACTAAACCTCAGCAAAATAGGATACCCATGAAAGCCCTGGCATTGACCCTGACCCTTGCCCTCTCGCCTTTCCTGGCAGCCCACGCCAGCCCAGGCCAGCAGGCAGCCCGGACCGAAGCTCCCTGGCAGGAGCAATTATCTTACGATATTCCGGTGCGCTTGTTGCAAATGCCCGTCTCTTTTCCGATTGAATACAACGCGGAGGTGAAGCGTCAGCTCACCGACTATCTGCGCCGGGGCCGCCGAGAAACGGAAAAGATGCTGGCCCGCACCGCCCTGTATTTCCCCATCTTCGAGTACTATCTTAAAAAGTACAATCTGCCGAATGAACTGAAGTACATCCCCCTGCTGGAATCCCGCCTTCGGCCCGACGCCGAGTCGTCGGCCGGCGCAGTCGGCCTGTGGCAGTTCATGCCGGCCACAGCCGGCAACTACCGCCTGCAGATCGACGAGTACGTCGACGAACGGATGAACCCATATCAGGCGACCGAAGCTGCCGTGAAAATGTTGTCCTGGCTGTACGAGGAGCTTGGCGACTGGTCTCTGGCACTGGCCGCTTACAATTGCGGCCCCGGCCGGGTGAGGGCTGCCGTACGCCGCACCGGCTGCCACAATTTCTGGGACATCCAACACCTCCTTCCCCGGCAGACTCAACGTTACCTCCCTGCCCTGGCGGCAACAATCTATGTCGCCAATTTCTATGGTTTGCATGGCTTGCAACCTGACCCCCAAAAACCGCTTTACCAACCTTTCCAGGTTTTCAAAGTCCAGCATAGCCTGGATCTCGGCGAGATTTCCCGCCATTGCGGGGTATCCCGCAGTTCGCTTCACCGGCTCAACCCGGGTTTCCTGCAGGAGTATATCCCCTACTCCAGCCGGGGCCGATACCTCATTTTGCCCGAAGACGCCCTGGCCAGTTTCCAGCGGTATGTCATCAAAGAGAGCCGGCGGACAAAGCAGAATTATGCCGTTGCAGTCCTCAGCTCCCACTCCCATCTGCCGTCGGCCAGCAGCGCAAAGGCCGGCGACGCGGCCCGGGCAAAAGCCAATATCTGAGAAAAAATTTTCCATTCGGGCCCGGATTGCCGGAAACAATGCCTAATATTGGGGCTTGCCTACTATGTCGCCTGCCGGCAAGGGGTATCCGGAAAATCCACAATTATGGAAACGCTACTCGCCTATGTTACCTGGGATGCTTCGCCAGAGATCGTGCAGATCGGCCCGCTGACGCTGCGCTGGTACGGCCTGCTGTTCGCCCTGGGTTTCCTCCTGGGGCTGTACATCGTCCGCGCCATGTTCCGGGCGGAAAAAGAACCGGAGGAATGGCTTGACAAAATCTTCATCTATATGGTCGTCGGCGCCGTTGTGGGCGCCCGCCTGGGCCACGTGTTCTTCTACGACTGGGAATATTACTCGCAACACCTGTCTGAGATCCCTGCAGTATGGAAGGGCGGACTGGCCAGCCACGGCGGCGCCATCGGCATCATCATCGCCCTGTGGATTTTCTCGGCGCGAACCGCCAAACGCTCAGTATTGTGGATACTCGACCGGGTAGTGGTGCCCACCGCCCTGGCCGGCTGCTTCATCCGCCTGGGTAACCTGATGAACTCCGAGATCGTAGGCACCCCCTCCGACGCGCCCTGGGCCTTCCTCTTCGTCCGCGCCTATCCTCCCGAGCTGACCGACGAACCCCGACATCCTGTCCAGCTCTACGAATCGATCAGTTACCTGTTCACCTTTTTCCTGCTGTACTGGGTTTATTGGAAGACTTCCGCGAAAGAGAAACTGGGCCGGATTTTCGGGCTGTTCCTGGTGCTGGTGCTGGGCGTCATCCGCTTCGGGCTGGAATACTTCAAAACCAGTCAGGGGGGCTTTGAGACGGCCTTCGGCAATAGCCTCAGTACGGGGCAACTGCTGAGTATTCCGTTCTTTCTGGTGGGGTTGTATTTTATATTTAGGCCGGAGAAAGGAAACGGAAAAAAGAAAACGGTAAAGTCATAAGCATGCTTACCTGGGTGTTTAACAGGTTGTATTCACATCTCTTCCTTCATTTTCTCCAAAAAAGAAAAGGAAGCATGCACAAGTGTTGCAGCTTCCTCTTCCGATTAAGTAATGGGCAGTGTATTAGTGTATTAAATCCGTTGATCCATTCAGCGGACCCCGGCAAAAGCCGGGGCAGGCTCTGGAGGTCCGCTCTCCATTTGCGCCGAAAGTTCAACGGATTTAATACACCACCAAGTTATGAACCAGTGGTCTGTCAAGCACAACCTGCCCGGTACCTGAAAAGCAGGAAAAACCTGTAACCTCCGGGAGGGGAGGCTGTGGCCTTTTTAACCCATAGAACACATAGAGGATTTCGCATAGGGCACATAGAGAGGGAACTCCCAAAACCTGTCCATCCTGTCTTCCCAGCCCCCCTCAATCCCCCCGAACCACCTTCGCCTCTGGATACGGGGATCAATGAGGGGAAGTGGTTTAACCAGCGCTTCCAGACCTGTTCATCCTGTCCATCCTGTCTTCCCATAGAAAATCTGGTAAATCCTGCCTATTTTGGGCCGCACAAAAGCCTTTTTGCATGATCCGATTCCTCCTGCCGGCCCTATGGTTACTCTGTATCCAGGCCTCCCCGGCGCAAACCAACCACCCGGAGCAATACGACAAGCCCTACGTCATCCTCATTTCCTGTGACGGCCTGCGCTACGACTACGTGGAGCGATTCCGCCCCCCCAACCTCCTCCGGTTCACCGAAGCGGGCGTACGGGCATTTTCCATGATCTCCAGTTTCCCGTCCAAGACCTTCCCCAACCACTACACCATTGCTACCGGGCTGTATCCGGAAAACCATGGCCTGGTGGATAATACCTTTTACGACCCGGAGCGCAAGGCCCTTTACCGCATCAATGACCGGGAAGCTGTCGAAGACGGCAGCTGGTACAGAGGCACTCCCCTTTGGGTCAACGCCGAGCAAAACGGGATGGTGGCAGCCAGCTACTTCTTCGTAGGGTCGGAAGCGGACATACAGGGTATCCGTCCCTCCTATTACTTTCCATATAAGGGTTCTACCCCTAATGAAGAGCGGGTGCGGCAGGTGCTGGAATGGCTGGCCCTGCCCGAAGCCCGGCGCCCACATATGATCACCCTCTATTTTTCGGATATGGACGATGCCGGCCACCGGTACGGGCCAAGTGATGATGAACATATAGGCACCGCCCTCCTGGAACTGGACAAGGTGCTGGGGCAACTCTTCGACGGCGTAAAAGCCACCGGCCTGCCGGTCAATATCATCATCGTGTCTGACCACGGGATGATCGACGTTGCTCCGGACAAGCTGATCAATACCGACCCGTTGGAACAGGAAGGCCGGTACCGCATCGCCAACAACGGCGCTCTGGCCCATGTCTATCTCGAAGCAGGGGCGGACAGGGAGGCTGCTTTCCGGTTTTTAAAGGAAAGGGAGGAGCATTTCCAGGTATACAGGATTGAAGATTTTCCCTTTTACCGTTCCTGTCCGCCCAATCCCCGGCTGGGGGATTTCATCATACTGCCCGATTATGGCTATTACCTGCGGGACAGCCGTCGCATTGCCCAGGCCCGGCAGGGCAATTTCAGGCAAGGGGGAGAACACGGCTTCAACCCGGAATTCCCGGAGATGCACGCCGTTTTTTATGCCAACGGGCCGGCTTTTAAACAGGGGCTGACTATCCCTTCTTTTCGGAACATTCACGTCTATCCGTTGATATGCCGCATCCTGGGCCTTCCCATTCCGGGTGATATTGACGGGAGAGTGGAGGTTCTGGAGGGGATACTTGGGGAATAGAAGGGAAATACGTGCATTTGTGTATGCGTGCATAGGCGCGCCATTCCGAAAACCCAACAGCGAATTCCGAACCGCTACCGGCCACTGACAATTATCATTTTCTTTTTCCTGTTCAATCCCTAGCTTTTGGGCAAAACGAACCCGTTATGGCAGAAAAGACCCTGAACGATTTCCACCGCAACCTGAGCTGGTCGACCCGCATCTACACATTGCTCACCATTGTCATTGCCGTCGGAGCTTTCCTTTTTGACGCCTGGAACACCAACTGGGCCATGACCATGATCGTGGCCCTGGCGGTGGTGCTTTTCATTGAGAGTTTCGCGTTCTATTTCCAGCATCACCCCCGTGCCTGGCGGCTGGTCCGGTGGGGGCTGTTCTTACTGCTGTTGCTGCTGCTGCTCACTGGATTTCTTGTTTGGCACTGAGGTATTGAAGGTTAAATTGGCGGCTCTACCAACCACCGGGCGGTTGATGAATTCACCAAAAAAGGCTAGTTTGCGGGCAACAAACCTCACGAGAATGAAAATTGACCTCTCCACTGTTAAAGTTGTCCACAACCAGAATAAAAGGCGCTTTGAGCTTACGGTCAACGGGCAAACTGCTGTGATGGAGTACATGGTGCCCGGAGATAAGATCATTTTTACGCATACCGAAGTGCCGATCGGGCTCGAAGCCAATGGCATTGCCGGCCTTTTGGCCAAAACGGCGCTGGAGTGGGCTAGAGAACAGGGCCTGAAAGTGATGCCGCTCTGCCCTTATGTGGCGGGGTATATCAGGCGCCATCCGGAATGGAAACCTTTACTGTTGAATGGTTTCAGAGTTGATTAAATTAAAGTTATGCAGATAGTTACCCGGACTATTGAATTCGCGACGAGAGGGTATACCGACATCATCGACCTTACTCCCCGTATCCGGCAGGCCCTGGCCGATACTGGCTTGCAGGAAGGGCAGGTGACCGTCTTCGCCGTCGGTTCGACGGCCGGCATTTCTACGGTGGAATACGAGCCAGGCCTGGTTGGCCACGATGTCAAGAACATGCTCGAACAGATCGCTCCGTATGGGAAGAACTACCAGCACAATAAGACCTGGGGTGATGACAACGGCGCTGCTCACCTACGGTCTGCGCTCGTTGGCACGTCCTACGTCGCACCCTTTACCAACGGCCAACTCCTGCTGGGCACCTGGCAACAGGTCATCTTCATCGATTTTGACACTCGGCCCCGTCAAAGAAAAGTGGTGCTGCAGTTTTTAGGGGAATAAACAGGAATCCATCCGGGATTTTTAGATTCGGCATGAAAAATGCTCCCTGCGGGAAAATATTTCGTGCATTGGGTGTCACGGTCAAATTCGTGCATTTGGAAAATCCGGGATGACTCACGTTTTTTGCCCTTCCCCTATTTTTGGAACCCTCATTGCCTCATTTATTGGAGAAAATAGCGTACTATTGCACTCAAACAATGATCTAAAACAGATCCCCCTTTTTTAGGCCTGTAGATATAGCGTGTCCCTTTGCCCTGTCCGTGCGCAAATTTGCATTTATTCCGGGCAGATCCTTTTCGCTATAGCTGCAAACGGAAAGTATGTTTTTTAAAAAAAAAGTGGATAAACGAACTGCCCATGAGCAGCATACGCGTGTACCGGGAGATTCTCCCCGCTATTGATGTCACCCAGATGACCGAAATAGACCGCCTGATGGTTGAAGAATACCACATCAGCCTACTGCAGATGATGGAAAATGCCGGCCGTTGCCTGGCCGTGCTTGCCCGCGACCGGTTTCTGGAAGGCAATCCTGCGGGAAAAAGGGTGATGGTGCTCGCCGGCAGCGGTGGCAATGGCGGGGGCGCGCTGGCCTGCGCCCGGCGGCTGCACGGATGGGGCGCAGAGGTGGAAGTTTACATTGCAACCGCCCCGGAGCAGATGAAACCCGAATCGGCTCATCAACTGAGCATTCTGGAACGCATAGGCCTGTCGGTCAGGAGTGGGAGCGAGCTGGGCGCCACGCGCGGCTTCGACCTCATCATTGACGGCATTATCGGATACAACCTGGCCGGCAACCCGGAGGGTTTGCCGAAAACCATGATCGAATGGGCCAACAAATCGCCCATCCCGACCCTGTCTCTGGATACCCCCTCCGGGCTTGATCTTACCACCGGCAAAATCCACAGCCCAACGATCAAGGCCCGGGCCACCCTGACCCTGGCCCTGCCCAAAAAGGGGCTCTACGCCGAAGAGGTATTACACCTGCGTGGAGAACTATACCTGGGAGATATTGGCGTACCGCCTTCCCTTTACGAAGAACCCAGCCTTGAGCTGAAAACCGGGCCCATCTTTTGCGAATCAGACGTACTCAGGATTGAATGACGCAGGAATAACGGGTTGTCAGTACACCGGCCAGATTGTTGAGTGGCCGCACAGCTAACGTTTATACCACCTTTCCCACCTGCACTCCTCCTTTTGCCTTGTAGTACAGTTCCGAGCAGTTTTCTTTGGTCAGGATTTCGCAGGCTACCCGGTGCAGGTCTGCCGTAGTCACTTTCTGGTAGAAGCCTGCCTCATTATTGATGAGATCGGCATCGCCCAGCAGTTCGAAGAAGGACAGGTTGATGGCTTTGTTGAGGACGTTCAGTTCGGAGAACACCAGCGTGCTTTCCATTTTATTTTTCAACTTTTGCAGTTCCGGTTCCGGGATGGGGCCGCCCCGGAGTTCTTCCAACTCCTTCCAGATAGCGGCGGAGGCTTCATCCAGGCTTATCCCATTAGCCGGCTTGCCTTCGATGATCAGCAGGCCGGGGTCGATGGAACCCGTCACGTAACAATCAATGCTGGAAAACAGCTCCTGCTCCTTGAGCAGGCGGCGGTACAGGCGGGAAGAAGAACCGTTGCTCAGGACGTCCGAGATGAGGTCGGCTACGTAATAGTCCGGGTGGTTGCGGGCCGGCACGTGAAAGGCCAGGTAAATGGCGTCGATCGGAACGTTGGCCTCGTTGATGCGCCTTTCGAGGCGCTTCTGCGGCGGCTCCTGCGGCAATTTTCGTTCCATGGCCTGCCCGGCGGGAATGTCGCCGAACCATTTTTCCACCAGGGCCTTCACTTCTGTAGCCTTCACATTGCCGGCAATGGTTAGTATGGCATTATTCGGCCGGTAGTAGCGGTAGAAAAACTGGCGTACGTCATCCAGCGTGGCGTCTTCAACGTGCTTGGGCACCTTGCCGATGGTGGGCCAGCGGTAGGGATGCACCTTGTAGGCCATGTCGGCGATGTGGTGCCAAACGTCCCCGTAAGGCTCGTTAAGGCAGGTTTCCTTGAACTCTTCCACCACTACCTTGCGCTGCACTTCCAGCACCCGCTCGTCGAAATTGAGGCTCAGCATGCGGTCCGACTCCAGCCAGAGCGCTACCTCCAGGTTCTCGGCGGGCAGGATGTCGTAGAAGTTGGTGATGTCGTTATTGGTGAAAGCATTGTTTTCTCCCCCCGCCATCTGGATGGGCGTGTCGAAGTCCGGGATGTTGGCAGAGCCTCCGAACATCAGGTGCTCAAAAAGGTGGGCAAAGCCGGTCTTCTCCGGCGATTCGTCGCGCGCTCCTACGTTATACAGGACGTTTACCGCTGCCATAGGAGTGCTGTCATCTTCGTGGACGAGGACTTTCAGCCCGTTGTCCAGCTCGAACCTTTCAAATCTTATCACAATACAGCAATTTTTTGCCTTTTGCAAAGGTATTAAAATTCCATACCTCATGCACCAAAATAGAACGCCTTTGCATCTGTCTGGTTGAATTCGATGCAAAAAATCTTCATCGGGCCCGATGGCGAAAGTAAAACGCCATCAGATGAAACGACAAGACATATCCCGTTTGGACAAAAACCGGGCCATCTTCTTCAAGGTGGGCCTGCTGGCTTCCATTGCCCTGGCTATCCTGGCCTTGAACTGGACTACGGTTCGGTACGAAAACCCCAACATCTATATCGATGACATATATGATGAAACGATTGAGGTAGAAGCCGTCCGTACTGCTCAGGATTTGCCCCGGCCGGCCCCGCCGCCGGTGGCGGCCCCTTCTGATGAGATCATTCCTGTAGAAGAGGTAGAATATTCAGATACGCCGGTAAGGCTGGATGTTGATCTCAGCCCAAAATTCACCACATCCGTCCAGGAACCAGTATTCGCTCCGGCTCCTGTCGCTCACGAGCCGACTCCGCTTCCTGTCGTCGAAGAGTCGGCATCCAAAGAGATTTTCAAGGTTGTGGAAGAAATGCCCCGCTTCGGCCGGTGCGCCGCCCTGCCTTCCAAAGACGAGCGGGAGCGTTGTTCCGACAAAGAGTTGCTCAGCTACATCTACCAGAATATCCGCTACCCGGGAGTGGCCCGGGAGAACAACATTGAGGGGCTGGTCGTGGTGCAGTTCGTCATTGAAAAGGACGGCGCCGTCAGCAACGCCCGCGTCCTGCGCGATATCGGCGGAGGGTGTGGCAGAGAGGCTCTGCGGGTGGTCAACAGCATGCCGGAATGGACGCCGGGCCTGCAGCGCGGGCGGGCGGTGCGGGTGCAGCTGAATTTGCCGGTGAAATTCAGCTTGAAGTAACCTTTCAACTGACAACTTTCTCCGGCTACCAGAGCCTGTCGGCGCAGGCATGCGATTTATCTGCTGACTTTCCCGAAAAGCAATAAAATGATTATGACGTACCCGTTCATCCAGGTTTGGTTGCTCTTATTCTTCCTTAGCTGCATCGGGGAGGGAGGGCTCAATGCTCAGGTGGAGGACATCCGGAGTTCCGGTGATACCGTACCGGCCAGGAAGGACATTCCACAGCCGCCCCCCCCTCCTCCACCGGTAGAAGAGCAGGTTTTTAAAGTCGTCCCCGATATGCCGCGCTTCCCTGGTTGCGAGGACAT
This sequence comes from Phaeodactylibacter sp., assembly GCA_024102975.1. GTDB lineage: Bacteria > Bacteroidota > Bacteroidia > Chitinophagales > Saprospiraceae > JACJXW01. The sequence continues at coordinate 25,654 of JAGFJD010000080.1, forward strand.
TGCAGGCGATGAAAAACGGAAGGAATGCGCCCGCCAAAGAATGCTTCAATTCATACAAACCCAGTTGCGCTATCCAAAGGAAGCGGCGGAGCTTGGGATTGAAGGCAGAGCTGTAATTCAGTTCATCGTCGACAAAGATGGCAGTGTGATCGACCCTAAAATTGTACGCGACCCGGGTTACGGCCTGGGCGAAGAGGCCCTTCGGGCGGTCCGGGAAATCCCCAGGCAGGGCATCAGGTTCACTCCGGGGCCCAGCCGGGGGCGTGCGACAAAAGTGCAGTTGAATGTGCCCGTAGAATTCAGGCTGGGCGGCTCCATGCCCATAAAGGAATGACAGGGACCTGAAGTTGCCCTCCTGCAATGACATACTGAACTTATTATAATGACGCACGGCAGGTTTTGTCGACTACAAAACCCGCCGGGTCAGTATATACTGGCATCGCTGGTTTTGCTCCTGACAAAACCACGCGTTCGCCAGTATAGCATCAAAGAACAAAACTCCCAAGCCTATGCGTACCTTTATTTTTACTCTATGTATCTGCCTGCTGCCGGCGCTGTTCTTTAGCCTGGCCGCCCAGCCAACACCAAAGGCGGTTCTCAAAGTTGAAAAATGGCCGGAGCAAATACCGCTTCCGCCGGTGCCTGGAGAAGAGCCGCCTACCACTATCTGCTTTATGGACACCGGCAATGGAAAGCTTCTGCGCAGAGATGGGGAGCTGAAAGTTGACTATTCCCGCAAGCCCGAAGCAAGCTCTGTCACTCCTGAGAATCAGGTGAAGGAAGAGAAGCAAGTTTCGGTCGTCGATGCCTGTCCGGAGGCTTATGCTCATCCCGTGCAATCAACCGCCGGCTATCCGCCGCCCTCCCCGGAACCAGTAAATCATTGTTGCAGCACCTGGCCTATAAATGACCAAATGCCGTGTTTCCCTGCCTGTGAGGAAACAACCGACAAGGCTGAACGAAAGGAATGTGCCGATAACGCGCTGCGGGAATACATCCATAACAACCTTTGCTACCCTGCTATAGCACATAAGAATGGCATAGAAGGCATAGTTGTTATTCAGTTTGTAGTCGAAGAAGATGGATTGTTGTCAGGCGCAAAGATCGTAAGGGATATCGGGGGGCAGTGCGGCCAGGAGTCCCTCCGCGTAACCAACCTGATGAACCAGCAAGGTTTGCGTTGGATACCTGGAAAACGGAACGGCCATCCACGGCGGATGGTAATGAACGTTCCGTTCAGATTTCGAATGGATGGCTCCATACCGGTTTGCCAACCTTCTGCCGAAGTACCCACAGAACCGGAAAATCCGGATGCATCGGCTTCTCCCGCGTCATCAGCTAGTAATCCACCTCCGCCGCCAGAAACGAGAATAAGCTGTGGCGACACCTGGTATATACCCGAAGAAATGCCGCGTTTCCCGGGCTGTGAAGCGTTGCCGACGCCCCAGGAAAGGAGGCAATGTTCCGACAAAAAAATGCTGGATTTCCTCTACCGGAACATCACCTACCCGGCTCTCGCCCGGGAAAGCTGTGTGCAGGGTACGGTTGTTATTCAGTTTGTAGTAGAAAAGGACGGTTCTGTCACCAACGCCAAAGTAGTACGGGATATCGGCGCCCGGTGCGGCGAAGCGGCCCTTGATGTAATCAATCTGATGAATGAGCAGGGCCTGAAGTGGATACCGGGCAGGCAACGCGGCCGCGCCGTGCGGGTACAGTTCAACCTGCCGGTAAAATTCCGGATCGAATGCCCGGAAACGCAACCGGCGGCTGACCCCGGAGAGCCTGCATCAGACCCGAATGCACGAGAAGAAAAAACGGAACAGGCCGATGAAGCCCTCACCCCAACGGAAGCTATCCCTTCCGGCACTCCTCTACACCCGGAGGGCTTCCGGCTTTTTCCCAACCCGGCTGCCGACTGGCTCAACGTGCGCTTCCGCGCTGTACCCGGCCCGGTGTCCCTGTCCATCGTCAACCCTGCCGGGCAAGTGCTTTGGAAGCAGGAACACCATCACCCCGGCGGTATTCTGGAAGAGCAGGCCGATCTGGCTCAATGGCCTCCGGGCGCTTACTTCCTTCGCATTCAACAGAAGGGCGCTTTTCAAACACATCGGTTTGTCAAGTGGCAGTAGCCCTGGCCCTGGGCTGGCCACGCAGCGGGCCGGCTTTCGGAGAAGCCGCCCCGCTGCAAGGTTCCCACTGAGCGCGGGGCGGGTTCTCCGAAAAAAACTCAACAAGGGTAGCTTTTCGACGAGTGGGAAGGGTGTGTTATCCGCAAAGGCAGCGCCCTTCTCCTAATTTACGTCAACCTCTTCTTTTCCGGCCTGCCTCTGTGCGTTAAGCCCGAATTTTATATATTTGAGAAGCAAAAATAGCAACCTATGGCACGCCCCGATTTCAGCAAGATACCGCTCGACCAGAACGTCTTACGCACTACCTCCCGCAGGGCGGACGAATGGAAAACACCGGAAAAGATACCGGTGCCGCCTGTACTGTCCAGGGAAGACATCAAAGGGGCACGCCACCTGAGCTACGCCGCCGGCCTGCCGCCCTTCCTGCGCGGCCCCTACAGCTCCATGTATACGGTGCGGCCCTGGACGATCCGCCAGTACGCCGGGTTTTCAACGGCGGAGGAGAGCAATGCCTTCTACCGACGCAACCTGGCCCAGGGCCAGAAAGGCCTGTCCGTGGCTTTCGACCTGGCCACCCACCGGGGGTATGATTCCGACCACGACAGGGTCACCGGCGATGTGGGCAAGGCGGGCGTGGCCATCGATTCGGTCGAGGACATGAAAATCCTTTTCGACCAGATCCCACTGGACAAGATGTCGGTGTCCATGACGATGAACGGGGCCGTCATTCCGGTCATGTCTTTTTACATCGTTGCTGCCGAAGAGCAGGGCGTTAAGCCGGAGCAGCTCAGCGGCACCATACAGAACGACATCCTCAAGGAATTCATGGTGCGCAACACCTACATCTATCCGCCCCTTCCCTCCATGCGCATCATTGCCGATATTTTTGAGTATACTTCTAAAAATATGCCGCGTTTCAACTCCATCAGCATCAGCGGCTACCACATGCACGAGGCGGGTGCCACGGCGGATATCGAACTGGCCTACACCCTGGCCGACGGCCTGGAGTACCTGCGCGCCGGCATTCAGGCGGGGCTGGAGATCGACGATTTCGCCCCGCGTATCTCCTTCTTCTGGGGCATCGGCATGAATCACTTCATGGAAATTGCCAAAATGCGCGCCGCCCGTATGCTGTGGGCCAGGATCGTCAGGCAGTTCAACCCGAAAAGCGCCAAGTCGATGGCCCTGCGCACCCACTGCCAGACCTCCGGCTGGAGCCTCACTGAGCAGGACCCGTTCAATAACGTAGCCCGCACCTGCATCGAGGCGTTGGCGGCGGTGTTGGGCGGTACCCAATCCCTGCACACCAATTCCCTGGACGAAGCGATCGCCCTGCCGACGGACTTCTCTGCCAAAATCGCCCGCGATACCCAAATCTACCTGCAAAAGGAAACGGATGTCACCAAAGCTATTGATCCCTGGGGAGGCTCCTATTACGTTGAATACCTGACGGCCCAACTGGCTGAACGCGCCTGGGCCCACATTCAGGAAGTAGAAAAGCTGGGCGGCATGGCCAAGGCCATCGAAGACGGCCTGCCCAAGCTGCGCATCGAAGAAGCTGCTGCCCGCAAGCAGGCCCGCATCGACAGCGGCAAAGACCAGATTTTAGGCGTCAACGTTTTCCAACTGGAAAAGGAAGACCCCATCGATATACTGGAAGTCGACAACACCGCCGTTCGGGAAGCACAAATCCGGCGGATCAATGAAGTAAAGGGCAGGCGGGATGAAGGCGCTGTGCAGGAGGCGTTGGAAGCTATCTACCAATGTGCCAGGACCGGCGAGGGCAACCTGCTCAAAAAGGCGGTTGACGCCGCCCGGCTGCGCGCTACCCTGGGCGAGATTTCCTATGCGATGGAGCGCCATTTCGGCCGCTTTGCCGCCCAGACCAGGTCGGTCTCCGGGGTTTATTCCAGCGAGATAAGCTCCAATGACGATTTCCGCAAGGCCCGGGAACTTGCCGACCAGTTTGCCGAACTGGAAGGCCGCCGCCCCCGCATCATGGTCGCCAAGCTGGGCCAGGATGGCCACGACCGTGGCGCCAAGGTGATCGCCACCAGCTTCGCCGACCTTGGTTTCGACGTCGATATCGGCCCTCTGTTTCAGACGCCGGCGGAAGCCGCCCGGCAGGCGGCAGAGAACGACGTGCATATCCTCGGCATCTCCTCCCTGGCTGCCGGCCACAAAACCCTGGTTCCGGAAACAATCGCTGAGTTGAAAAAACTGGGCAGGGAAGACATTATGGTTGTCGTGGGTGGAGTAATACCTCATCAGGATTATGAGTTCTTGTTCGAACAGGGCGTCGTGGGCGTTTTCGGGCCGGGGACGAAGATCGCCAAAGCGGCGGCGCAGATTTTGGAAGTGTTGATCGAGGCGCTGGGGGTGGTGGAGTAGAATGGAGGTGGGCAGGACAGAATTGTTGCTGCTCTAAACTTTGGATGGTCCTGGAGTAAAGTCGGACGCGAGCGAGGCGACTGACAAATTCAATCAGCCTCCGCCTTCGACGGACGTAGTCCGCTACTGCGGAAGGAGGCCGTCCGACATAGTCGGCTTCGGCCGACGAAGGCGAAAGGCGGAATTTTTTGAGCTGAGTGCTACCAAGATGGGCTGAGAATGCTCCCACCCTTAAAAAACAGAACTTCTTAAAAAAGGAAGTTTGAAGGCGGAAGACGGAAAACTTGGCATCTATACTAACGCACGGCAGGTTTTGTCGACTACAAAATCCGCCAGTCAAGGTCAGAATATACTGGCATCGCTGGTTTTGTTCCTGATAAAACCACGCGTTCGCCAGTATAACCCTCATTTTGTGTTTCATTCCGACTTTCGACGTAGCAGTTCCCGAAGCGATGATCCATTTTAAATGGCAAATAGAACGGCCCTGCGATCAGGATGATCGCGGCACGATTACTGCCAGGCGCTCAGGCGGCCGTTGCGTTCGAACGATTTCAGTTCGTCAACGAGCTGGCCGTTGGCGTCGGGAGTAAAGAGGGAAGCCTGCTGGCGGTCGTCGAAGATTTCAACCCGGAGTTCTTTGGCGAACGTTTTGGCCAGGTCGCCCAGGTTGCGGGCATAGCGTTCGCTTTTGCCCATAGCCATGAAGAGGTCGATCACGCCGGTGCGGATCATTTCGTATTTATCCACCTGCATGAGCATCTGGCGCTGAGTCTTGCCGCGCACGTTTTTGCCCATCTGCTGTAGTTTGCGGCGCAGTTTTTCGACCGAATAGCCCAGCACTTCCGCCCGGTGTTTCCACCAGTTGTTCCCGCTGCCGCCATTGCGGGCCTCGTATACCTTCAGGTGGCTCTTTTCGGCAGATTCCTGGCAGGATACCATGCCCATGGCCTTGGCCAGCTCCAATACATTGAGCACCTGCTCTTTGGTCAGCAATTCGCCGTTGTCGACCTGTTCTTCCAGAGAGAACAAATACTTGGCGTACTTCTGTTTCACCTTGCTTTTGGAGTTGAGCGTGATCAGCTTGGCCAGCTCCACCGAGAGATAATAATCCTTTACGATGGAATTGCCCTTCGCTTTCCGGTTGGCGAAGTCCTGCATTTTAACCGGCTTGCGGATGCCATCCTTGAATTCGTACACATCTGTCAGCCAGCGCTTTATGTTCGTGGGGTAGTGATGGTCCGCAAGTTGCAGAACCTGGTGCAGTTGGGTCGCCGCGACCACCTTTGTCCCTTTTTTGCTGATATAAACCTGAAGTACCATAAGGCAATGGTTAATGGTTACGCTTACAAATTTGCACTTTTTGTTTTAAATAAACAAATAATAAAACAAAAATTTTTGAATAAATTCTTCAGCACTTCAACCTTGAATGCCTTGAGCTCAGAGGTGGGCGGTAATCAGGGAGGGATCTTGGCCGACTGAAATTAGAACAAAAACAAGGCCCGGGCAGTTCCAACAGCCTGTTGGTTTTTATCCGCAGGCAGGGGAAGCCAAAACATTTTTATTTAATCAAAATAATGATGAAGATGGGTTTTAATATCATCCGCGTTGCAGGTGAGCATTTCTGCCCCATTTCCCCATTTCCGTGCATTTCCGTGCATTTCCGTGCATTTCCGTGCATTTCTATGTATTTCCACATGTTTCCCTACATTTCTACCCATTTCTATCCATTTCTACCCATTTCTACCCATTTCTATCAGCCGTTCTTCTTCAACCACTTCAACCCTTCCCGTTTCGTCAGTGGCGCCAGGTCGGGGTGGTTTTCGATGAAATTCGTCACCGCTTCTGCATTGGTTTTGGAGTACTGTCGCAGGGCCCAGCCGGCGGCTTTTTGAATAAAGAACTCACTGGAGTCCTGAAGTTCCAGGATGTAGCGGAACATTAGGCCGGCGTCCGTTTTCTCTTTATACGGCAACTGAAAGATGAGGCATACCCTCTGCAGCCACATATTGCCGGAGGCCATCCAGCGTTCAGTCACAGGCAGTATAAGGTGAGGATATTTTTTAAAGTGGATGCCCACCAGTTTGGCCAGCCAGTCGACGGTGTCCCACCAGGAACGGGTGGTGATCAGTTCTTCGAAGAGGCTGATGAACGCTTCCGGCTGCTTTTTCTGCACCTTTTGCACCATCTCCAGGGCGAAGTAGTTGACCTCCCGGTATTCGTCGTCCATGCAGAGGCGCGCCAGGGTTTTGAGTTCATCTCCCTCCGGAATGCCTTTGCCGGCAAAGATCTTTTTGGAGAGGGCGGCCACCTCCGGTGATCTCAGCCCGTAGTATTCAAACTGGTGGCGCATATAGGCCATCTGGCCCCGGGCCCGTTTCGGGTTGCCGGCCGACTGGAACAGTTGTTTGACGTGATGGAGGTATTCTTCAGGAGTGAGCATGGTTTTTGAGTTTTTTGCCACATAGAGCGTATAGGGTTTTCACATAGGGCACATAGCTTATCGGTGTGTTTTGGGGCAGTAGATATTTCAACGGCATTTCTGTGTATTTCCACACATTTCTCCACTTCAACCCAGATAAAATAATATCAATACCCCTTCTTTTCATCCACCTCAAAAAGCAATTCCTGCCCTTCCTTCCACCGCCGGTAATTTTCTGCAATGATCTTTGCCGCGTTCTCCTGGTTGGTGATGCTTGCGATGTGGGGGGTAATGACGATACCCGGATGCCGCCAGAAGGGGTGTTTTTCCGGCAGCGGTTCTTCGCTGAAAACATCCAGCCAGGCCTCCCGGATATAACCATCCTCCATAGCATCCAGAAGTCCCTTTTCGTATAAGTGGGCGCCGCGGGCTACGTTGATGAGGTAAGAACCTTTCGGCATGTGCCGGAAAACTTTGTAGTTGAGGATGCTTTCGGTATCGGCAGTACGGGGCAGCAGGCAGACGAGCAGGTTAATTTGGCGAACGAAACCGGCTATCGTCGTGTCTCCCGCATGCAGGCAACGGACGCCCGGGATGTCCTTTGGGCTTCGGCTGTATCCCAGCACCTCAAAGCCCAGGCCGGCCAGCGAGGCCGCAATGCTGCCACCCAGCGCGCCCATCCCCAGCATGCCGATCCGCAGAGGGATCTCGATCTGAATTGGTTTTTCCCAGCGGGCTTCCTGCTGGTTGCTCAGGTAGAACCGCAACTGCTTGTGAATGCTTAGAACGGCCATCAGCACGTAGTTGCGCATGGAGGTGGTGAGGCTCTCGTCGACGATGCGGGTGATGCGCAGGCCGGGCGGCAGAGTGGCGTCATTGAGGATGTGCTCCACCCCGGCGCCCAGGGAGCTTACCAGCCCGAGGTTGGGGAATGCCCGCAGCACTTCGGGCGGGTGTTTCCAGACGACAGCCATCTCCACCCACTCCGGCTTCGGGATGTCGGGGTAAATCCACACGGGGGTGACGCCCTGGATTTCAGCTTCGATGGCGCGCCGCAGGGGCTGCACGTCGCGGTCGGTGATGAGGAGGGCTATACTCATGTCTGGTAAATAGGGTTTTTCACTCTTCTGAAGTTAACAAAGTAGTATTAATGTGTCCCGTCATAATACTGGACATTTTTTTGGACACAGAGTACGCCGAGAATACACAGAGCCGCACAGAGGCCTGATTATCAATGGGAAAAACTCCGTGTGCTCTGTGTTGCCCTCGGTGTTCTTTGTGTCCAAAACCATTTTGTCCAGTGGTGTGGTGTCCCGTCCTGCAAAAAAACTCCCGTATTTTGAGCCTAACTGCCGGGCAACCCAATCAACTCCATAAACTAATCAACCCCATAAACTAATCAACCAATCAACCCCTCAGCCCACTCCGGCAGCGGGACCTCCACTTCCAGCCGTTCTTCCCTTTCCGGGTCAAAAAACTCCAGCTTCCAGGCGTGCAGCATGATGTGGTTCGGGTGATATTCCTTGAGTGCGCCGTAGTGCGTATCCCCAGTTACCGGACAGCCCACAGCCGCCAGCTGCGCCCGGATTTGATGATACTTGCCGGTGACGGGGCGGATTTCCAGCAGCGCCCGGCCGTCTTCGCCTTTCCGCAATTGCCGGTAGGAGAGGATGCATTCAAAGGCCTTGCCGGATTTTTTTGAGGAAACCCTGGCGCGTTTTTCATTCAGGTCCTTTTCCAGCCAGTGGGTCAGCGTAGCTTCTTCCTCCTGCGGCGCCTTATCCACCATTGCCAGGTAGGTTTTTTGGACTTCTTTGAGGCGGAACTGCTCGTTGAGTTGCCGAAGGATGCCCTTTTTCTTGGCGACCAGCACCACCCCCGTCGTCACCCGGTCGAGGCGGTGCACGATACCGACGTAAGGGTTGCGCTTTTTCATTTCCAGGTGGGCATAGGCCAGAGACTCTACGGAAGGGCCGAAGGGGTTGCGCTCTACCTGGATGCCGGCGGGCTTGTTGATGGCGAGCCAGCCGGGGGTTTCCCGGATAATGGAGATAGTCATTTTATTTTAATGCGCAAAATCCACCTCATAATTCCCCCTGATCCGCTCCATCGGCGGATTAAAATACCCGAACTTCAGCTCAGGAAACTCCTCCCGCAGCCGCCGCATCAGCTCCTTCACGCCCATGGTCTCCTCCGTATCGTTGATGCCCACCCGCTCCATGTACCAGTCGGGGTCGATGTTGAAGTTGCGCCACTGGATCATCTTCAGGCCGGTGCTGCGGATCAGTTCGCGCAGGGCCTGGTATTCGGCCTCGCTGTCGGTCACGCCCGGGAAGACGAAGTAGTTGATGCTCGTCCAGCCGCCGTGACGGTTCACCACGCGGATGCTCTCCAGGATGTCTTCGAATTCGTAGTTGTTGGGCAGGTAGTACATTTCGTAGAGGCCTTTCTGGGCCGAGTTGGTGCTCACGCGGATGCTGGTCAGGCCGGCCTGGCAGAGAGCTTCCACAGCGTCGGGCTTGCTGCCGTTGGTATTGATGTTGATGCTGCCCTTGTCGGTGAATTTGCGGATCTGGTGGATGGCGTCCTTCAGCGTCTCCCACATCAGCAAGGGCTCGCCCTCGCAGCCCTGCCCGAAGCTGATGATGGGGAAGGGCGCCGATTGCAGGTGGGGTACGGTATACTCCACGATCTCCCCGGCGGTGGGCCTGAAGCTGAGGCGGTCGTGGCTGGAGACCACGGTTTCCTCGTCCGGCTGCAGGGAGATGCAGCCCACGCAGTTGGAGTTGCAGGCCGGGGAGGTCGGCACCGGGCACTCCCAGCGGCCCATGAAGTAGTTGCGGGCGGCGGGGCAGTTGTAGGTCAGGGCGCAGTTGTTGGCCAGGTGCTCCACGATGCGGTTGTTGGGGTAGAACTCCTGCAGGGCCTGCACGCCCCGTTCCACGGCATCCTGGTCGAAGCCGTCGCACTCCTGACGGATGTCCTGCTCGATGCGTACGGCGGGCACGTAGAACTTATCGTCGTGCCAGCCCACGGCCGTATAGCAAAACAGCGGCAGCGTCGGCGCGTCCGGCTCGTTGACGTAGGAAGCCAGGTACAGGCCGGTATAGGCGGGAGGGATGAAGGCCGCAGTGGCCCAGCCCTCCTCGCAGAGGCGCATCTCGCCCGTTTCCACGTCGATGCCTACGGCGCGCCGGCCGGGCAGCTCGTAGAGGTTGCCGCCTTCGGGCAGCTCGATCCAGTCCTCCTCCGGGATGGGCGTGGCATAGTGGCCGGAACGGCCGACGGCGTAGAGGGTGGTGTCTTCGAAGACGTTGCCTTCGCCGTCGGAGTAGAGTACGTATGGGGAGTGGTTTAAAGCCATAAATGTATTTGCAATTAAAAAGTGGGCGAGGGATGTTATTACTCCGTGAGCAAGGCCCGGCAGGCTGCAACAGCGAACCGCGAAAAGCGAACGGCCAACTACCCTCGATCAGCCCGCAAAGATACGGTCTTTACAACACTTTAGCTAAGGGAAAGGATGTATTATCTCTTCATTATCAGGGAGGTTTTTTCTTTTTCTTTAATCCCTTCCCCCCTGGCACTCCTTCTCCCTCCGCACAACCGTATGGGCCCGGCCACGAAAATTCCATTAATTACCGGACATATCAAACTGAAAAAATTGTATATTTAAAACCTGAATAAACTTACCCAAAAACTCTTTTCCCATGAAGAATACAGCGCTGCTCTCCTGCTTTATGGTTTTTTCCTTCTTTACTGCTTCCGGCCAGTGGCAATCTTTAGAGGGTCCCTATGGAGGATTCGGTTTTTATATCAAGTACAATGAGGATTACGCCTTTGTAGAAGGACGGGACGCCCTGTACCGCACCGGCGACGGCGGAGATTCCTGGCAGAAGCTGTCAAACGGCCTCCCACTGCGGTATAGCCCCGCACGCTTTTCCCTCGACGGCAACGCCCTGATATTTCAGGTGGCGATTAATGGTGACGACAACAATTACGCGCTCTACCGGAGTGACGACAATGGCGATAGCTGGTACCGCATCCCCCAACCCGATAGCCTGAACTTCGTGCCCGCGCTTGCGATCAATGACGGGAACCTCGCTATCCGGACGCCCTCCCGAACCGTTTTGCAGTCTGCCGATAATGGCCAGACGTGGGCTGTGCCGCCTTCGGTTGGCGCGCCCACTCCATCGGGCCGGGCGCTGGAAGTGTATGGAGGAGACATTTACCTGGGCGGGACCGGAAAAATATATGTTCTCCGCGCCAATACGGCGGTTTGGGACAGCATTGCAGTCCCCGCTCTGCCGAATTCCATAGGCGAGATCTTCGTCTACGAGGAGCTGCTGATCCTGGCCAGCGGGCCGTCCGCCGTCCGTTCGGAGGATAACGGGCAAACCTGGGCTTCTGCCCCCAACCCCTGGGAACTGGGGCAGGATATTCGCGAATTGGTATACTATGAAGGAGCGCTTTACTTCGGCAACATACCGCTATACCGCTCGGATGACCTGGGGGCAAGCTGGCAGCTGCAAGCCAGCAATTACCCCGATAATTATCTACAGCCCTTTTCCATCGGCCAAAACCAGGGCCGCCTGCTGGCAAGCACTTATGCCAAGGGGGTGTTTGCTTCCGCCGATGGCGGGCAGCACTGGCAACGGACCTGCGTTGGCATATCGGAAAGCTGGGTTCATAAATTATACGCAACCGGGGATGCCCTGTACGCTGCCAGCTACGGCAGCCTCGACCGCTATGACTACAATACCGGCGCCTGGAATGTCCGGCCTGTTATGGAAGCGGAACACACGGTGCTGGAATTGGCAGAGGCTGAGGGTATCCTCTTAAGCTATGCTCATTTCCTGCCTTTTCTTTTAAGATCTGAAGACAACGGCCAGAGCTGGGACAGCATCGAACTTTCCTTTAACTTTCTTCAATTGTTTGATGCCCTATTGGTAGTTGACGATGTAGTCTATTCCTGGACCAGCCGTGATGACCTCCCGTTTGGGATTTCCGTTATCAGGTCGGAAGATGCCGGCGCCACCTGGTCCGATTATTCGGACGAGCTGTTAAGCGTACTTGGCTTCCGTCCCCATGCCATGGCCAGAGGAGATAGCGTACTTTATATTTACAGCCGGGAGGCTATCGCCCGTTCCTTCGATGAAGGCCAGAGCTGGGAGGTAGTCGTTCCGCAGGGCGGCCTCTTCCGGCGGCCGATACTGGCAGCCGGGGATATTCTGATGAATTTCGTTTCCGGCCTGCCTGCTCCCGAAGTATCTGCGGACGGCGGCGCTACTTTCTATCTCGCCAACGGCCTCCCAACTGATATTTCCCCTTCTCCTGATGACTACAGAAGCCTTGTTTTCGTGGAAGGGAAATACATTCTGGCCAGCAGCCGGGGCTTGTTCCTATCCTTTGACCATGGTGCCAACTGGACGCCTTTCGATGCCCGTGAATTACCCAGAGACCTCACTGCTCTGGCATTCCATCAGGATACCCTCTACGTGGGGTCCATGTACAACGGCGTATGGAAGATCGAATCATCCGGACTTGAGATCGAAGTGGAAAAGCTGTGTGGCCTCGTTTTTGAAGACGAAAACTCGAATGGCGTGCAGGATGCCGGCGAGGAAGGCATCGCCAATATCATTATCTCCTTCGATGAAAGCCGGCAATACACCCTTACCGACAGTGCAGGCACCTATGCCATGTATATACCGGCGGACAGTACCGGGGGGCTCAGCGCTGTTGCCCCCGGCCTATACAGCAACATAGCGCCGGATGTGTATGCCATTTCTGGCCCGGCGGACACCCTGGATTTCCGCGTGCATTTCACACCGGGCGTCAAAGACCTCCGGGCAAACCTAACGGGAGGTATATTTCGGCCGGGTTTTGAAAGTTTCTACACCCTGTCCTACAAAAATGTCGGTACTGAAACCCAGGATGCGAATATTGAACTGAGCCTGGACAGCCAATTGGATTATCTGGAAGCCAATCCGCCGCCGGCAGGGATAAACGGCAATGTCCTGTCCTGGAGTTACCCGCAACTGGACAGGAACGAAATGGGGCAAATCAGAATAAAGGTGCAGCTTCCCTCTACCGCCGCTCTGGGAGATATCCTCAGTTCGCAGGGTGCCATCACGCCGCTGTCGGAAGACCAGGTGCCCGGTGACAACACCTTTGCCGGCCGGGATGAAATTGTGGGTTCCTATGACCCCAATGACAAGCAGGTAGCACAAGGCGAACAATATACCACGCAGCAGCTCGAAAACCGTGAGTTCCTCGACTATACCATCCGTTTTCAGAATACCGGCACTTTCCCGGCGGAAACCGTCCGGATAACCGATCAACTGGATGAAAGGCTGGATGTCGCCACCTTCGAGGTTATCGGCAACAGCCACCCCTTTTGCTACACCATCCAGGATAAGGGGCTGGTGGAATTTGTATTCCGGGAAATAAATTTGCCGGACAGCACCGGCAATGAACCGGAGAGCCACGGCTTCATCCGCTACCGCATCCTCCCAAAAGAAAATACCGGGGTGGGACAAGTGATCCGGAATACTGCCGACATCTATTTTGATTTCAACGCTCCTATCACTACGAATACTACAAGTACAACGCTTACCCTTCCTGTTGACAGCAAAGGCTCCCCCCCCGTCAGCACCAGCCTGAACCTGTTTCCCAACCCGGCGAGTTCCTGGTTCACCCTGGAAACTCCGGATGGTGTGGCCGGTAAAAGCCGGCTGATGATCTTTGACGCGGGAGGGAAGCTGAAAAGGGAAGGGGTTTTAGCGCCCTCAAAAAACCACCAAGTACCGGCCGGCGGCCTGGCGCCGGGGGCTTATTGGATAGTCCTGGAAACGGCAAAGCGGGTATATGCTGAAAGGATGATCATTCAGCGTTAATTTGCGAAACTATCTGCAGCCCCGTCGACCGAACACGAGAACGGTAAGAGCATGTTTGGAGGGGGCGCTTTTGAAGCGAAAAAGTCAGATTTTGGGTTCTCGCGAAGGCATTTTTTCGCATCGTAGCAGTGCTACGGGGTGAATAAATGGTAAAGCGAGGTTCCAAAAGCTGGGTTTTGCAGCCAAAATGACCCCTTCCGAACATGCTCTAAACCCCTGCTCATCCGAGACGATGAACAGGGGCCATGTTGGATGTGGCAGGACTGGAAAAGCTCTTATCAAATGACGGAAACTCCATCAGGAAGCTCTCGCTGAAATTCTGATTGAACCAGGACGCTCTCACCAGGGTGTAATCCAGGCCGGAACCGGCCACTACCTGCTCGCAGCGTTCCGCCTCCTTCTCCCCTTTGCCGGAGAGCAGGACAGCTTTCTTCACCACTGCTTTTTTGGCTTCTTCCGTGAGCCCCTTGACCGCTTCGTAGGCGCCGGGGACGGCCAGGTGCGGATAATAGACGATGTACACTTTGTCCATTCCCGCCAGGGCGCCGGGCCAGGTAGCCGGGTCGTGCCAGTCAAATGCCATACTCCGGATTGCTGACGATCAGCTCAAACGTCCGGATTTCCCACTCGAACGGCTGGAATTCCTCTTCTTCCTCTTCTCCGAAGCCGAAGCCACGGGTCTTTTGCACCGGTTCGTCGGGCAGAGGCAGGGGTTCCATGTGCAGGGCTTTGATCTCGAAGGGCGTCCGGCTGCTGAGGAGTTTGATGTAGCTCAGCTCCATCGGCAGGTTATAATCTCGGGTGTACTGGTCGGCCCGGAGGCGCAGGTAGTCCTTCCCGTTGTCATTGTCCGGCGGTTGCTGGCGGCCGAATTTCCGGGAGAAGGCCTTTTCTCCCTTTTCGATGACGACCTGGGGAGCGGGCAGGAAGCAGGCTTTTTCATCCGAAAGGAAGCCGAAGTTGTAAGGCATGTAGACCAGGCTGGTATGCAGCAGGTCCGGGCTGTAGTTTTCCAACTCAAAACGTATCCAGATATGCGGTTTGTCTGCGCTGAGTTCGAAGGTGAACGTATTGCCAGTCGGCATGATCCGTTTTTCCTGGCCATTGCCGGTGTATTCATACAGGCGCAGCTCTATCGGATACATGCCTGGTTTTCCGGAAAGGCCGGATGGGACGGCGGCGGAAAAATGGTTGAGGTTTTTCAGGAAGGACCACTCCGCGATCTGGTTGAAGTTGTTGAACACTTCTTCCACCCTGTCGTTCGCCGGCCGGCCGTTATCGTCGAGGTAAGCTGTAGCCCGGATGAGAGGGCGCGCCGGCTCGAAGGGAAGGAAGTAGCCAAATTTTCCGTCCCGGGCCTCCAGCACGTAGTTGGCCCTGGCCTCGTCAT
Organism: Phaeodactylibacter sp.; assembly: GCA_024102975.1. GTDB lineage: Bacteria > Bacteroidota > Bacteroidia > Chitinophagales > Saprospiraceae > JACJXW01. The sequence goes on from JAGFJD010000080.1 coordinate 40,876, forward strand.
CCGTCAGTTCGAAGAGCTGCCTTTTGGCGTTATTCATCAGTTTGCCGAGTTCCTCTTTGGCCAGTGTTACGCCTTCTTTATCTCCTGCGAGGAATATCCGCATTTTGGGGATGACCAGCCCTCCGACGTTGCCGAGGAACGGAGCTTCAGCAGGGTCGAGCCCTGCCGGAAATTCTATGACCGAATGCATTGGATATACCTTCAGTATTCTGGCTTCCTTGCGCTTCGTGCGGTCCTTGTGGGGAAAAACGACAGCGGTAACGCCCTGCGCTGTGCTGTCCGGCGGCACGCCGTGCAGGGCGCCAAGGCTGATGCGCCACTCCTTTTCCGCCTGGTTGTACTCCAGGGTGCAATCGCCGGTTTGGCTGGCCCGCTGGTTAGTCAGGAAAACTTTGTAACGGTCGTTGGGCTGGCGGGTATTGATGTAAAACTGGGGCGTCTGCCGCTGGTCGTAGCGGTTTTCATTATTGTAGTGGAAGCGCATGCGGTTGAGGACGCGGGTGTGCAGGTCGTGGTAGGTGACGTCTCCACGATGTTGCCGGAGCACTTCGGTGAGCGCCTGGGTGAAAGCGCCATTGCTCTGGGTAGTGCCGGCTTCCCAGGCCAGTTCGATTTCCAGGCAGGCGGCCATCATGATGTGCTGCCCCTGGGGCAGGATTTCCTCCAGCAGCTTGTTTTGTTTCACTTTTTCCCGGACTTGCGGATTATCGTGAAAGATGAAGCCTTCCCATTTTCTTTCCGGCAGGGCCTGGCGCATGACCTGCCGGGCCTTGGCCGGTATTTCCGGCGTCAGGGCCGAGCGGGTATTGGATCCGGAATGGCAGCAGTCGAACAGCGCAATGACGTTGGCCCTGGGGTTTCCATCCCGGTCTTCGGCCAGTTCCCGGATGAGGTAGCGGAACTCTTTGTCGCACAATACCGTATCGTCCGGGTCTTTTCTCCCGGTGCCCCGGAAATCGGTGCAGATGACGCCTCCGATATTGGCGTCGAGCTCTTCTTCCCGGAACGCCTCGATGCTGGTCTTTTCCCGAATGCCGTGCCCGGAGAAGAAAAAGAGGGCAAAGTCCCCCTTTTTGACCTTGCCGAGGTGGCCGCGGAAAGCCTGCACGATCTTTTCCTTGGTGGCGTCGGTATTCAGGATGGGCTCATGAATGTGGATGTTCTGAAACCGCGCCTGCATAAAGTCCTGGTTCAGCAGTTCCCGCACCAGGTTTACGTCGTTGACACACCCTTCAAGTTGGTGGTTCGCCGACAGGTTGGGGTATTGGTTAATACCCACGAACAGGGCGTATAAGTCCGGCAAAGTTTCCTGCGGCACGGTTTTGGCAGCCATTTTTGTTATCAGTTTGAGGAGAAAAAACTTTTTTTTCCCGCAGATTTAACATAAAAATAATGCTTAAAAATACAGAAATTAAAACAATTGAAATTACAAAATATTGAAAATGAATATTTTTTGATTATTTTTCTTATTCTGGCAGCCCAGTAAATTAAAGAAATGTACTTCACGTCGGCAGAATTATTCCTGACATTTGTATTGTCAACGATAAAGAACGAAAGTTGGCACGTTCCTTCGGAAGAGAAGGCGCGGGAAAAGACTCGCTGCAACACAGGGCGCAAAGAAGCATAAGACACGCTTCTTTGGCACAGTGAAAAAGGTTGTAATCCCACGAATGCAATTATACTAATGCCCGCTGGAAAGCGAAGCAAGTATATGCTGGCCCTACAGCGCCCGCATATAATCCCATGAAAGATTTTCGGGGATATCAAAGGATGTCCTCATTTTTGGTATGTAGATAGCCTCTCAAAGCTCTTTTGGAACCGGCCCGCACAGGGCCGGTTTTTTTTTGCCCGCCTTATTCTTTTACGGGAGGGAAACGGCATAGTTGCTTTTTTATTAAAAAAAAATATATGTCAACGTCTCGCCGGCGATGATCTGCCCGCCCCGTTTGCAGAATTTGCCCATCACAAACCCGTGGCGCCCCAATGGCCAGCCGCCTGCCCGGCACAGGTGGGCCCGGAAAAAATATCGCCATGCTATGCCTGCTCTCTTACCGGAAAGAAGCGTTGATTTTCTCCAGCGCTTCCGATCCCGGGCACAGCTCCTCTTCCCGCAGGGTATTCAGCGGCTGGTCCACTGTATTTTCCAGCTCGTGCATATCCTGGCTTTTCGGGTCGATATAGAGCAGGCCGGTCAGCACTTCCCCCTTCATTTTGGCCTCCAGCAGCCGGTTGACGGCTGAAAAGCGGTCGGTGGGGTTCCAGTTGGGGGCCAGTTTATGGAGGTGGATCACCGAGCCGTCGTGCAGCTCCACATGGGCGGATTTGCCTTCCGGATAATTGACGGTGATCTCCTCTTTTTCCGGCACGAAGTCGATCGTAGCGGTTGCTTCGAGATGTGCCCGGACGTAGTCGTACGATTTGGTCGACTCCGGCTTGTTGTTGAAGGTCACGCAGGGCGAAACGACATCCAGCAGGGCGAAGCCGGGGTGCGACATAGCGGCTTTGATCAGAGGCACCAGCTGGGTTTTGTCGCCGGAGAAGCTCCGGCCGACGAAGGTGGCGCCCAGTTCGAGGGCCAGGCCGACCAGGTCGATGGCCGGATAGTGGTTTTCCGCTCCCCCTTTGCTGAGGGAACCAATATCGGCGGTGGCGGAATTCTGCCCCTTGGTCAGGCCGTAGCAGCCGTTGTTCATAACGATGTATACCATATTCACATTGCGGCGGATGGCGTGCACGAACTGCCCCATGCCGATGGAGGCAGAGTCGCCGTCGCCGGAAACCCCCAGATAAATGAGGTCCCGGTTGGCCATGCTGGCGCCGGTAGCGATGGACGGCATTCGCCCATGGACGGCATTGAAGCCATGAGAGTTGCTCAGGAAGTATGTCGGAGTTTTGGAGGAACACCCGATACCAGACAACTTGGCCAGCCGGTGCGGCTCGATGGAAAGTTCGTAGCAGGCCTGCACAATGGCGCCGCTGATAGAATCGTGGCCGCACCCACCGCACAAGGTGGAAATAGCGCCCTCGTAATCGGCCTTAGCGTAGCCGATCTTGTTTTTGGGCAACTCAGGATGCCGGAACTTCGGCTTTATGTACGTCATCTTGTTTCTTTTCTTTTGGATAATTTTCAATGATCAACTGCTCGATCCGGTCAGCGGTGATGGGCTGGCCGTCGTAGTTTAATATCGGGATCAGCTGCCGGGGGTAGAGGTCCAGCTCGTTGATCAGCATGCTGCGCAGTTGGGCATCCCGGTTTTGTTCCACCACGAAGACGCGTTCGTGCGTATCTATGAATTGCCGGACAGTTTCATTGAAAGGGAAAGCGCGCAGGCGCATGGCGTCCAGCGCAACACCTTTTTCCCGCAGCAGTTCCATCGCTTCCAGGGCGGCGTAGGTCGTCGTGCCGAAAAAGAGCACGCCATAGTCGTTGCTGCTTTCTTCCTGGTACAATTCGGGTGCCGGGACGTACATTTTGGCCGTTTCCCATTTTTTCAGCAGGCGGTCGACGTTGCGCACATAGGCTTCGCCGTTTTCGGTATACCGGGCATACTCGTCCTTCGAGGTGCCTCGCGTGAAAAAAGACCCCTTTGTAGGGTGTGTGCCCGGGATGGTCCGGTACGGAATGCCGTCGCCGTCGACGTCCAGGTAGCGCCCGAACTGCTCAATGCGTTCCAGGTCTTCGGCGCTGAGCACCTTGCCCAGGTCGTATTGGCGGCCGTCTTCCCATTTCAGGGGAGGGGATACATGGTCATTCATCCCGAGGTCCAGGTCCGACATGAGGATGACCGGCGTCTGCAGGCGGTCGGCCAGGTCGAAGGCATGGGCTGTAAGGTCGAAACACTCCCGGGGCGTACTGGGAAACAGCAGCACGTGGCGGGTGTCGCCATGCGAGGCATAGGCCGAAGAGATGAGGTCCGGCTGCTGAGTTCGGGTGGGCATCCCGGTGGAGGGCCCGCCCCGCTGTACATTGACCAGCACGACCGGGATTTCGGCAAAATAGGCCAGCCCCAGAAACTCGCTCATCAGCGAAACGCCGGGGCCGCTGGTCGTGGTAAACGCCCGGGCGCCGTTCCAGGTGGCGCCAATGACCATGCCCATAGCCGCCAGTTCGTCCTCAGCCTGGATGATGGCATACCGGCTCTTGCCGGTTGCAGGGTCGATGCGCAGACGGTGTGCATATTTTTCGAATGCGCCAACGATGGAAGTGGAGGGCGTGATAGGATACCAGGCCGCCACGGTGGCGCCGCCATAAATGGCACCCAGCGCACAGGCGGTATTGCCGTCGATGAGAATCTGGTCGCCCACATTGTCCCGCCGTTCCAGCCGGATATCCAGGGGAACGTCAAAATGCTCCTGCACATAGCGTTCTCCCAGTTCCAGGGCTTTGAAGTTGGGGGCGATCAGCTTCTGTTTGCGTTGAAACTGCCCCTCGACGATGCCCTTCAGCACATCCATTTCGATGTCGAGCAAGGCCGAAAGGGCCCCGACATAAATCACATTCTTGAACAGCTGCCGCTGCCGCGGGTCGCTGTAGTGCTTCATGGTCATGGCCGTCATCGGTATGCCGATATAATGGATGTCTTCCCGGATAAATTCCGGGTGAAGCTTTTTGGTATTGTCGTAGAGGAAGTATCCGCCCGGCTTGACGCTTTCGACATCCCGCGCCATGCTCTGGGGGTTGACGCAGACCATGAGGTCCACCCCGTCGCGGCGGCCGAGGTAGCCCTTCTCGCTGATCCGCACCTCGTACCAGGTGGGCAGGCCCTGTATGTTGGAAGGGAAGATGTTCTTGGGCGAAACCGGGATGCCCATCCGGAAGATGGCCTTGGCGAACATGTTGTTGGCGCTGGCGGAGCCGGTGCCGTTGACGTTGGCAAATCGAACGACTAGATCGTTGATTGCTCGGATATGTTCCATATTGGCGTAGCTTTTGTCACTTGGTACAAATACTTCTGCATGTCCCAGGCTGCTGTCGGGCAGCGCTCGGCGCAAAGCCCGCAGTGCAGGCAGACGTCCTCATCCTTGACCATGACCCGCCCGGTGGGCAGGTTTTCCGACACGTAGAGGTCCTGGCTGGTATTGTTGGCCGGCGCCAGAAGGCGGGCGCGCAGGTCCTCTTCTTCCCCGTTGGCCGTGAAGGTGATGCAGGACGTCGGGCAGATGTCCATACAGGCGTCGCACTCGATGCAGCGGCTGGTGTTGAAGACGGTTTGCACATCGCAGTTGAGGCAGCGCTGCGCTTCCCTGAAGCCGGTAGGCTGGTCGAAGCCCAGTTCTACTTCCACCGTCCGGTTGGAGAGGGCCACTTGTTTTTCAGCGTGAGGCACGAGGTAGCGCTTGTCGGCCACCACCGGGCTGTCGTAGCTCCACTCGTGGATGCCCATTTTCTGGCTGACCAGGTTGGTGTACGGCGCCGGCCGGTTGTAGACCGATTCGCCCCGGCAGAACAGGTCGATAGAAATGGCGGCCTGGTGGCCGTGGGCCACGGCAGTGATCACGTTTTCGGGCCCGAAGGCGGCGTCTCCGCCGAAGAAGACCCGGTCGAGCGTAGACTGGAAGGTGGTCTTGTCGACAACCGGCAGATCCCACTTCCCGAATTTGATGCCCAGGTCGCGTTCGACCCAGGGGAAGGCATTGTCCTGTCCGATGGCGATGATCACATCGTCCGCTTCGATGAACACGTCCGGCTCGCCGGTAGGAATGAGGCGGCGCTTGCCGTCCTCGCCGTAAATGGCAGCCACTTTGCCGAAGACCACCCCTTTGAGCTTGCCATTCTCCACGACGAATTCCCTGGGGGGCATGTTGTTCAAAATGGGAATGTCCTCCCGCTGGGCATCTTCGATCTCCCAGGGCGAAGCTTTCATATCCTTGAAGGGGCTTCGGACGATCACTTTCACCTCGTCTCCGCCCAGGCGGCGGGAGGTTCGGCAGCAGTCCATAGCAGTGTTGCCCCCACCCAGCACGATGACCTTTTTGCCGATCTTCGAAGTGTGCCCGAAGGCCACGCTGGCCAGCCACTCGATGCCGATGTGTATATTGGCACCGGCTTTTTCGCGGCCGGGCAGGTCGAGGTCGCGCCCCCTGGGCGCGCCGGTGCCCGCGAAGATGGCGTCGTAGTCCTGTTCCAGGATGGATTTCATGCTCTCCACATAGGTATTGAAGTGGGTATGGATGCCCAGGTTGAGGATGTAGCCGACCTCTTCGTCCAGCACCGATTCGGGCAGGCGGAAGGCAGGAATCTGGGTGCGCATCATGCCGCCCCCTTTATCCCATTCGTCATACAGGTGGATTTCGTAGCCCAGGGGCGCCAAGTCGCGCGCTACCGTCAGCGAGGCGGGGCCGCCGCCGATGAGGGCGATCTTCTTGCCGTTCCTTCTTTCGGGGATGGACGGCATCAGGTGGCGGACTTCTTCTTTGTTGTCGGCCGCCACCCGCTTGAGGCGGCAGATAGCTACCGGTTCTTCTTCGATCCGCCCCCGCCGGCAGGCCGGTTCGCAGGGCCGGTCGCAGGTGCGCCCCAGGATGCCGGGGAACACGTTGGATTCCCAGTTGACCATATAGGCCTCGGTGTAGCGCCCGGCGGCGATCAGGCGGATGTATTCCGGCACCGGCGTATGGGCCGGGCAGGCGTACTGGCAGTCCACCACCTTGTGGAAATACTCCGGGTCTTGAATGTTCGTCGGTTTCAAAATCGGCTAGTGTTTTTGTTTTCCTACATTTAGCCGACTAATATAGCAGAGAATTTTAAAAATGTGAAATAATAGTTGAAAACTGTCGGGCTTAGTCGAATCTTATTGAAGTCGATCTCAAAAAAAACGCACTTTCAATTCCCGGCCAGCCTCGTCCCTTTCCGCTCTGCGCGAAAGAAAACCGGCAGGCTGGCCTTAACGGCCTTCATCATCAGCCGGCGCGCCAGCTTCATGAAATTCGTCCCGCTGAGCGGCGCCAGCGTGATCAGCCCCTGCCCCCGGGTATACCCCGGATTGGCCTGCACGTAAAACCGAATATCCGGATCCTTCCGGTACTTCAGCGGGATGCTGGCGCAGGGGTCGTTGACCAGGACCTGGTCTTTGCTGACCGTGCCCAGGCCGAAGTTGTAATCCTTCCCGTAATGCTCCTGGCCAATGTAGTCGATCACCTTCTGGATGTGTTGCGGGTTCTTCTGCTGATACGTCGGATAAAACTCTTCCAGCGACTTGGCAAAGACCAGATAGGCTTTGTACGTAAGGGCATCCGCCCAGAAGAACGTCCGGGAAGACAGGATTTCGCGCCAGAACATGAGGTACAGCCTGGCGCCGGTGACCGGTATCAGCGACTTGCCGCGGTGGGCCTTGTCGATGACGGTTTGCCCGAAATAGATGAACAAATGCTTTTTGCTATCGATCACTGCCCGGCTGATCCGCAGGCCGGTAAAACCGATTATCTTTCCATTGAGGGTATAAAAAGAGTAGTAATTGTTGCCGGCAATGCGCGCCATAAAAGAGTCCCTGGTGTAGTGGTAATAATTCCGGTAAACGGCCCACATTTCTTCTTTGACGGCATCGGATAAATCGTTGGCAACGATACTGACCTTAATTTTTTGATTATTCATTTTTCCGGGATTTTGAACTGTTTCAGATGTTGTTCTCAGTTCAAAAATGACCGGAAATCAGGCTTTTCCCAGCGGGCCTGGGCTGATGGGCAGGATAAAGGGGGCGACGAGCGGATTTCGGAGGGTAAGTGGTTTTATGGCAATGAGTGAAGGAGTGAATTCGGGGCGAATCGCGAACAGCGAACCGCCCCGAATCCAGCCCTTCACTCCTTCCCGGCCTTACTTCCGGACGGCCACCTTCTGGCTCCAGGATGTGCCGTCTTTCAACCGGCCGACGATAACGTACATCCCGTCGGGAAATCTGGCGGCATTCCAGGCTGCCGTATTTCCGGTATAGGCCCGGCTGGCCAGCAACTGCCCTTTGATGTCGTAAACTTCGATGGCATTAAGATCAGCGGCGCTTTGGCTATCGGCAATATAAAATTCCACGCCTGCCGCAGGCGTTATGAATTCCACCTGCCGGATGGCTTCCCTCACCGGCGAAACGCCCCGTTCACGAAGTACCACCGCATTGGGCGTCATCAGGCCCAGCGTCCCGCCCGGGATGAACGTTTCGATGAAATTGCCCTCGCTGTCGTACCTTTTCACCGATGAAGTCTGGCCTTCGCCGATCAGGATGTCCCCGTCGGGAAAAAAGTCGACGCCTTCGGCGAACTGCAGGTTGTTCATAAATACCCCCAGGTAATTGCCGGCCGCATCAAATTTTTTGACTGCTCCTCCGAGGTAATCCACCACCAGGAGATTGCCCTCTTCATCAAACCAGATGTTGGTCGGGCCACTGAGGTTGGAACTGATAAACCGGCCCATATTTTCTCCGGTACTGCTGAATTGCTGGACGTATCTTCCGTCGTAGGAGGAAACATACAAATTTCCGTTGCTGTCCCAGTCCAGTCCGATACTGTTGGATACGTTGGCATCGGTAAAGGTATCTACCAGATTGCCATCCAGGCCATATCGCAAAACCCGTCCATTGCCGGACCACTGGAGCACGTATAATAAACTATCCGGCCCGATCTTCATCCTTGTCGGCCCGCCGATCCCCGTGGCGAAATCGCCGATGAATTCTCCGGTTTCGGCATTGTATTCGGTGATCTTGTTGGTGTTCAGGTTGGAGACGATCACGGAGTTCCGGTGGTCCAGAAAGACGATGTCCTGGGGCCAGGCCAGCTCCTGGCTGGTGAATACTTCCCCGTTTTCCCCGTCCTGGCCGAATTTCAGGATTTTCCAGGGGCCGGTCGTGAAATTGGCGGCGTCGCTGACGTAAATCTCAAAATTTTGTCCGTTGACAACACCCCACGTGCTGCTCAGTAAAAAAACGATAGCCAGTAAGTTACGCTTCATAGCTTCCTCTATTTTGGGTTGGTGAAATAATGGCCAATATGCCCGTTTCTTGCCGGCGCACGGTAAGGAGTTATAAAAACTGACGCTTTTATGGGGTGTTGCGGATAGAATAGAGGTTCGGCTGGTCACGGATTTTTCAAACCTGCTTTTTTTCTTTTTCAGCTTCCCCCGTCACCACTCGGCGGATTTTATAGGGGCGCTTTTGCTGGGATTCAAAATACGTCCGCATCTGAATCTCGATGACGATGCCGATGGTTACCAGTTGAATGCCGGCGATGACCAGCATCAGCCCCAGGATGAGCAGCGGCTTGCCCCAGATGTCCTGCCCCATGATCTTCAGCACGATCAGGTAGAGGTTGACCAGGGCGCCGGCGGCGAAAAGGAAAAGGCCGGTATTGCCGAACAGGTGCATGGGCCGTTGCATGTACTTTTTGAGGAAGAGCATGAGCAGCAGGTCGCTGATCACCTTAACGGTGCGGTTGAGGCCGTATTTGGACTGGCCGAACTCCCGGGCGTGGTGCCGGACGGGTACCTGGGTGATGCGGGCGCCTTCCAGGTGCGCCAGGACCGGGATGAAGCGGTGCAGTTCGCCGTAAATACCCATATCCTTGGCGATCTCAGCGCGAAAGACGCGGAGCGCGCAGCCGTAATCCCGCAGATTGACGCCGGATGCGTTCCGGATGATGAAGTTGGCGATTTTGCTGGGAATTTTGCGCAGGAAAATGCCGTCTTTTCGGTTGGCCCGCTCCCCGGCGACCATATCGAAGTTGCCCTCTTCCGCCAACTCCAGCATCATGGGAATGTCGGAAGGGTCGTTTTGCAGGTCCCCGTCCATTGTGGCGATGTATTCGCCCCGGGCCTGTTCGATGCCTGCCATCAGGGCCAGGCTCTGGCCGTAGTTTTTTCGAAACTCCACGACCCGGAGGCGGGGATGGCGGATGCTGTACAGTTCGCCGAGCGTATTGTCGGACGATCCGTCGTCGACGTATACGATCTCGTATTCCAATCCCTTAAGGGCCGAAGTGATCTGTTCGACGAGGGGCCTGATGTTGCGCTCCTCGTTATATACCGTTACGACTACTGATAATTTAATTGGCATAAGGTTCATTCCAGTTTGACGACATCAAATGTCACTTGCCCATGGCGCACCTTGAATTCTCCCAGCTTCTCGTATTCCAGGCCCGGATGGGATTCCGGATATAATATGTACAACGTTTCTTCATCAAAGTTATCCATTTCCCGGGGTACGATCTTTTCCCGCCCGACGGTTAAGTAAAAAGAATTGGTGGGCTGCATGTACGTGTCTTTGTAAACCGCCATTTTTTGATCCTTGAATTTTTTCGCCACTTCCAGGGTTGTTTGCCGGCAAATATCCCCGAAGTCGTTGTTATTCCGGTCGGGCAACACGAACCAGTTGAAGCCGGCCCGGAAAGTGACCAGGACGGCGACCATGACCAGCAGGCGTTCCTCTTTCCAGCGCCAGTACAGGTAGGCCAGCCCGCTGAGCGCCAGACCCGTGGCCAGGCTCACCGCATACCGGTAAGGAACGCCTTCCGGCCGCTCGATGAAAAGAGGAGCGAATGCACCGGCGGCAGCAATAACGCAAAATACCTGAAAAAGAACATGGATCAGCCGGTACTGCCACGTCCTGTCCGCTTCGTGAAACGGATGGAGGTAAATGAAGGCAGAAAAGATCAGCGGCGCCAGCATCAGCAGATACCGGGGGTACACCTCCGGAGAGGTCCAGTAGACCAGAATATTGGCCACAAAGGTGATGAGGTTGAAGGTGATGAAGCGGTCCTCCCGCAGCCGGGCCAGCACATCCCGGCGCAAGAAGTAGAGGGCCATCAGCGACCAGGGCAGGAAGTGATAGATCATCTCGAAGGGGAAGAGAAAAAAATGGCCGATCGTATTCCAAACGCCGTAGTTGACCACCGTGCGTTTGGAGGATTCCCGGAATAAGGTGGTAAATACGTTTTCCAGGCTGTTGTGCTGGTGATAGGCCAGATAGTATCCGCCGACGATCAGCAGGAATACCAGCCCGCCTAGTACGTGTTGCCAGGAAAACAGCATTCGGAAACGCCGGCACCAGGCAAAGTAAACCAAAAGGGTGGTGCCCTGGAAGACGGCAGAGGGCAGGCCCTTCAGCATAAAACCAGCCGCCGTCAGCAGATAGGAAAACAGGAAAAGCTTCAGCCAGTTTCCCTTCTGGAACTGGTGATACACCACCATGAAAGCGGTAAAAATAACCCACGAAAAACAGATGTCGATCAGCGCCAGGATAGAATCCCAGAACAGCACCCGTCCGCAGGTGATAAAGAAGAAAGCGTTCAGAAAAGCCACCTTACGGCTGTAGTGCTTTTGAAAAAAATAATAGATCGTCGCCCCGTATCCCAGCAGGCAGGCCACCGTAGGCAGGCGGGCGGTGAATTCGCTGATCGTGCCGATGCCTTCAAAAAACAGCAGGAGTATCCAGTTCCACAGCGGGGGCTTATTGTAATAATATTCCCCATGCAGCGTCGGGGTAATGTAATTGCCGGAGAGCTTCATTTCCAGGGCGACCAGCGCCCGGATGGCCTCGTCGTCGATGAAGGCCAGTTCGCCCAGGTTGATCAGCAGGGCGGGCGCCAGGAGGGCTAGTATCCCTGCATATAGCCAGGGCCGGTATGTCGAGCTTTGGATAGTATTCAAACTGATTTCCGTTTTCCGGCTGCAAAAGTACAGTTTTTTGGCTTTGCCGGCCATCTGCCTGGTTTGGAGGCTCGGGAAAACGGCCCTGGCTGCGTTTTTTTGGACGTTGATTTCGCGTATGGCTTTTTAGGCTCTTTCGGCGGGAGTGTAGCTTATCCTTCTTTGTACCCCCCTTTTTCAGCTTCTTCCACAGCACTAATACTATTTTCCAGGAGCATAAACCCCAGGCTCATACCCGTCTCTGGGCCATAAAGTTTCGCGGCTACCTGAAGCAAAATATTTAAAAAAGCCCTGCGCCGGGAGGCTTGTTCGATCCTCTGGATATGATCGTAGTAATAAACGGAATAAAGCAAAACTACTTCCTCATTCACCTGGTTTGTGTTCATTATCTGTTCTTTGTTGTCCTTCATCCGGGTGTTGTTTTATCCAATCGTCCTGCATTTGCTGGATCATCTGGATCAGGGTAAGAAGTTCATCCGCTTTTTCGGCCATGCTGGCGCTGTATTGTTGCAAAAGCTGCGCCATGCCGTCAACTATTTCCTCCTGCTCCTGAGTAGACCGCAGCGTCAAGAGCGACTCCATGGCCGAGCTGTTGGAGGATCAGCTGAAGGAACTGGCGGAAAAAGGAGAAGAGTGGAAGAAAGTAACCCTCAGCAGCTTTTCTATTGCCCGGACGCCGACGACGGTTTGGCTCTTAGGATTGATAACCAACAAATTTTTCCCTAACTTGCCCCTACACCCAAAAACTATGAAGAAGCCGAAAAAAGAAAAAGACACCGGTAAGGTTTTTGAAACTCGAAGAGCCGCTTTCCGGGAGGCCAAGCGGGATCATGGGGTGCCGGTGGGCAAGCAGCCGGAAAAGGTGATACGCGCCGATACTAAAGGCAGGAAAAATCTGGGGCTTGACAGCCGCAATAAAAGGCTTTATATTTTCCGAATACTTTTGGGAATCTTCAGCCGGAAGAAAAAACGGGAGGTGCATATCAGAGAGGACAAAGACGCATTTTATGACGATGGAGGTTATCAAGACCAACATTTTAATGTTGGGAATAATCCGGTAAAACTCAAAAAGCACTATTATTTTAAGCGCAAATGATCGAAATATTCAAAACCGACAACCTTAAAGACGACAAATTCTTTTACTTCTCTCCTGCGCACATAGGAGAAGAGAGGGGGAATTTATCTCCCTTGTCGGCGCTTGCGCTTGTAACCAAAGACGACAAGGAGTTTCAGAAATTACTGGAGTTGACATTGCAGGTTTATCTGCAGGGAAATTCCATTTACGCTATTATGGTTGAGCGTTTTCCGGAATACAAGAGCCGCCTCCGCTCCTATGCAGGTTTGAATTATGCCTGGAGAAAAGATCATGGAGAAGAAGGGTACTTTGAAAAGGAATTCGATTTGCTGGAAAACCAGTCCTTTTTTGCCAGCATCCTTAAACTTGATGGAGGCAAGATAAAGCGGTTTTTGTCAGAATTAGTAAGTTTTGAACTGGTCTTTGGCTTGCTTTCCGAAGATGCAATCGAACTTGTTGAAAATACCCCTGGCGCTTTTCTGGATGACCTTTTCAACAACATGATCACTATCGATAAAACCATTTGGGCAGAATGGCAATCCGCTGTTTTTAAATATACAACTCCTTCAATCCTGCTCTTTCGCGTCCACAGCGACGGGCAGGACCGGATGCGGCTGGAGTTTTTTGGCACTCATGAAGCCATTGAATCGATGGTCAGCCGTGCGTTAATTCCCCGGCTGGAAGAAAAATTTTACCTGCGGCGGCGGCAGCCTGGGATGGGCATGACTTAGAAGCCAGAAGTCGCTACAACCGAAAATGATCGACCTTCAATACATATCAGATCAAAAGGAACTTTTGGATTACTACCTTTTCCGTGGCGCCAATCATGAAGACAAGCAGGGATTAAAAGATTTTAGCATTGCAATCCTTAAAGTAAGCCAGGCCGGATTTGACTCGATGGTCAACGAAGAGCTGGAATTTCAGAAGTTATTGGAGGTATCCCTGGAATTTCTGTTGCCTGCTCATGAATTGTTTGCGCTCTTCGTAGAACGCAGCCCGGCCCTGAAGAAAAAATCCAGGTCTTATGCGGGGATGTTTTACCGCTTGAAAAGGGAACTTGGCGAAGAATTGTTTGAAGAACTCGAATTGGATTTGCCCGGCAACAAGTCGCTTTTTATCGGTTTGATGAAAGTCGAGATGCCGGCCCTTTCGATATTCCTCAACCAACTCACTTCCAGCAGTTTCGTTTTTGGCATTTTAAAGGAAAGAGAAAAAGCTTTGCAGGAAAATATGCTGGCCAGGTTTTACGGAGAAGCCGTTTTTATTGAAAAGGAAAAGCACGTGCGTATCAACTGGTTGAAGGGGGTCAAACTGCTTTGCGGCGATGACAACCTCGTTTTCCGCCTTGCTTCCGATGGCCAGGATAACCAATACCTTGAATTCTACGGGCCAAGCGCTTTGGTTGACGCGAGGATAAAAAACAATCTTTTGCCTTGCCTGAAAGAACACTTTTACCTGCGGCGGCGGCCGCAGGCGGGCACCATGTGAAAGCGCAAATGAGTGAAATTTTCTGATTGTAACGGATTGCGTAGCTGCCCTTTGGCAATCATCCTGGCCAGGCATTGGAAGGCCATAATCCCGTAGGGATGCCAGTCCTTTGCGTTCGACCGTCGGCGTGAGCATAGTCGAACGCTGAGCTCACGCCGAAGTCCAGGGCCGCAAGGCCCTGGTTATAATGGAGGTGTTCCCAGAGCTCTGTAGAGCCTGCCCCGCACACAGCCTGCCCCGCACACGCAGTGTCGGGGGAGTGTCGGGGAGCGATAGCCCAAAGGGCGCCAGGGCATTGTGGTGATTGACTGTCGTCCTTACAGGACTAGGGGGCGCCTGGCCATTGACCCAGGGCCTTGCGGCCCTGGCAATGAGCTATCGTCCCTACGGGACTTGGCAGGGAACCAGGGTTGCCACCCCCTGCCCTTCCGTATAGCTACGCAAACCGTTACAATCAGGAAATTTTCAAAGCGGTGCCCTTGGATGGGCCATGTTCTTTACGACGTATAGTGCCGCGGGTCAAAGTAATATGTTTCGGACTGGGCTGGAGCGCGGACCTCTGGTCCGCTGAATCAACCATATTCGCGGACTTGGGAAGCCTGCCCCGTCCTTTGTGTAGAGCGATTGAGCTAATTTGGCATCCGAAGTATTCAATGACCTCTGATATTCACTCAATAAATTTTCAATTTTTTGTTTTTCCTCTTTTTGCATGATTCCTGCCTTTGGGTTTGTGTTGCCATTTCCTTCTTTAAAATCCGTTCCGTTGCAGGCAGCCAGTATGAATATGGCTGTCACTGCTATTCCTTTCATTTTAATTGGCGTTTTGTCTGATCCAATCGATAAGCGAAGTAAACTCCTCCGTAGCAATTTCTTTAGCCAATTCTATTCGCCCGTCGGCATTTGGCCCCATGTAGGTATGAGACTCGAAATAGGCAAACATTTCGGCAAGTTCACCGGCTCCTTCAAAGAAGTTAGAGAATACTTCTGCCGGCACGTAGTTGAAGCGGTACTCTTTCCCATTTGCTTTATCGGATTCAAAACTTAAAGATCATCCATTCTCTTCATTTGTCAGCTTCCCGGCTATGTTGACTTTGCTTGCCCTGATTCTCTTAACCGCCTTTTCAATCTGCCAGTAAGCCGCCACCACACTTACGTATTCTACCGCAATGAGCCAAAATCCGGGGTCAGAGAAGAAGCTTAAATGATTGCCGCCATAAGGCATGATAAGAAAAGGAACTGTAATTGTGGCGTCCAGTATTATAGCCACTGCGAACATGGCAATACCCAGGACAAAACCATTGGCCTGATGTCCTTTCCGATAATAGGTGTGTGCCCCAAGTGTCGCAAGGGGGATCAAAACGATGGACAGCACCCAGTTGGCCTGCAGGTCCGGGTCTGACATAAACGGCACGAAATAAGAAGCGACAAATGCCAGGACACCGAGGGCCCAGACGATAACTGCCGAAATGATTGCGCTTTTCAAATGGATATTTTTCATCTTGATATCTTTTTTTGGCGAAGGAAGATCGACACATAAGTAGGTGCAGTATGCATCTGAAGCAAAGGTGGAGCAAAAAAAGGCTGGTGGCTTGGCCCTGCAAGCCAATCTTATGACACTTTATGCCAGGTTATTCATCTTATCTTTATTTCGCTTCGCTTTGATTCGATGGACAAGGCATGGAAAACCTGCCGGACCTTTGCCCGAAACTGATTTTTGCCCGTTTCTTTGCAGAAAAAAATGACGGGCATGCGAAATCTCATCCTCTTCATCTTGCTCCTGCTGCCAGGATGCCAGGCTTCACCGGAAAAACAGGGGACAGAAACAGATAACGAAACGGACAGCACCTGGGTAGCTGCGCCCGGCATAGACAGCCTGCCCACGCCGGCGGAAGCGCTCCCGGCGCCCGACCAACCGGACTACGACACGGCCCGGTGGACAGACCTTGCCCGCCTGGATACCAGCATCTTCATCGACATGCGATACGCTACAACCGACAACTTCGTACAGGAAAAGATGTACGAGTGCGGGCGTTGCATTCTCCGGCCGGAGGCCGCCCGTGCCGTAGCCGCTGCCCACCGGGAACTCCAGCGGCAGGGGCTCGCCCTGAAAATGCTGGACTGCTACCGCCCCCATCCCATTCAGTGGAAGCTGTGGGAAAAGGTGCCCGACCGGCGTTATGTCTCCGATCCCCGCAAAGGGTCTATGCACAACCGGGGCGCGGCAGTCGACCTCACCTTGGCCGACAGTACCGGCCGGGAACTCCCAATGGGTACGCCCTACGACTTCTTCGGGCCCGAGGCCCACCCGTCTTATCAGGCGCTGCCCGATTCCGTGCTGGCCAACCGGGCGCTGCTGCGGGAAACCATGATCCGGCACGGTTTCCGCCCTATCCGTACCGAATGGTGGCATTATTCTTTTGGCGGGAAAAACTATGCACTTTCGGACATGTTATGGAAATGTTATTAAAATGGAGGATTAGCCCGAAAAACAGCAACAAAGCTTATATTTGCGCGTTTCGAAGGGTAGAATGCTTGAAACTATTTACTACACCGGCCCAAAATGCCTGATTTTGCCCCGACCCTAAAGGGAGATCCGGCATTTTCGGCCTTTGCTCCCTTTAGGGATGGGGCAATCAAAGGACGAAAATGCCGGATGGGGCTATACCCAGTTACGAATACTTAATATAGCCCAAAAATCATACACATCAATGTCTCAAACAGAATTTCAATCCGACGTACAGGCAATAGACACACTATCTGAGTCCTATAACGAACTCCGAAAAGAAATTGGCAAAGTGATCATCGGGCAGGAAGAGGTCGTAAGGGCCGTGATCATTTCCCTGTTCAGCAACGGGCACAGCCTGCTGGTCGGCGTACCCGGCCTGGCCAAGACCCTGCTGGTCAGCACCATCGCCGAAGTACTCGACCTGGACTTCAAGCGCATACAGTTTACGCCCGACCTGATGCCTTCCGACATCACCGGTTCGGAAATCCTGGGGGAAGACCGGCAGTTCAAGTTCAACCGGGGGCCGCTGTTTTCCAATATCGTCCTGGCGGACGAGATCAACCGGACGCCCCCCAAAACCCAGGCGGCCCTGCTCGAAGCGATGCAGGAACGCTCCATCACGGTCGGCGGTATCCGCCACCCGTTGCCTTCCCCCTTCTTCGTGCTCGCTACCCAGAACCCCATCGAGCAAGAGGGTACTTACCCCCTGCCGGAAGCCCAGCTCGACCGCTTCATGTTCAATATTCCTCTGGATTATCCTTCTTACGACGAAGAGATCGAGGTGGTGAAAGGCACTACTTCCGTTCAGAACTTCGAACTCCGGCACGTGCTCACCGGCGGCCAGATCAAAAACTTCCAGCAACTTATCCGCAAAGTGCCGATAGCGGATAACGTGCTGGAGTACGCCGTCTCCCTCGCCACCCAAACCCGCCCGAATACCGGCCGGGCAACGGAAAAGGTGAATAATTACATCTCCTGGGGCGCCGGCCCGCGGGCTTCACAGTATCTGGTGCTGGGCGCCAAATGCCACGCCGCCATTCACGGAAAATATTCTCCGGACATCGAAGATGTCCAGGCTATTGCCAAATACGTACTGCGCCACCGCATCGTCCGCAACTACAAGGCCGAAGCGGAAGGCGTCACCGAAGAACACATCATCGAGAGCTTGTTTTAAGCTTATTGCCAACGACTTACCCAAAAAGCGGGTGGAAGTAGTATTCTCTTCCAGCCGCTTTTTTTGTGCCCTGAAGCAACTGTTTACCACATAGGCCACAGTAGGCACGGCCTATGTGTTCTACTGTGAAAACGCTATGCGTCCTATGTGGTTAAACAAAAGGCCTAAACAGGTGCGCCGTGAAACTTTATCCCTCCTGAAAAGGTTGTTCTATTGTTAATTCATTATTAACTTAATGTTAATTTAATGTAAACTTTTTTCGTCACCATAAATATCTTGCTATGAGTAAACCGCAATTTACAGAAGAACAGCGATTCAGGAGATGGGATGTCTTTGCTTTGCTCGTGGCCCTGATGGCCAGCGCTTCTTATCACTTCGCTGAATTATACCTTTCCGGCGCATACGAAACAAGCCTTCTTACCTTGCAGTACACCCTGATCACTATTATTCTGGCTGGTGCCGCAGCCTATCTGTGGAGCATCCGGCTGATCCTGGAGATCGACAAAAAAGGCATCCGGTATCAGTACTTTCCCCGGCACTACCGGAAGCACAGAATAAAATGGGAAGAAATTGAACATGTCGAGTTTATCCATACGCCGGTAATGGCGGAACTGAGCGGATGGGCCGTCCGCCTGGGCACCTGGGAGCGCATGTTCAGCGTGTCGGGCCGGACCGGGCTGAGCCTAAGCCTGAAGAACGGGCAACAACTGTTCATTGGCACAAAACACCCCGGTGAGCTGAAGGATGCCCTCGCACGCCTGGGGGCCGGCAGGTAGGCTTTTCCTCCGGAGTACCCGAGGTTATGATAAAACCGGCCGGCGGCGGCTTGTTGTTCGTTGTTTGTTGTTCGTTTCGGGGAGCCCGCCGGCCGGGCAACAAACAACCCGCAACAAGTACACACCCCCTTCCTCCCCAATTTTCCGCTTCACGCCAAAACGTTCTCCAATTGCATCTGTTCTAACGGAAAAAAGGCAAGCCACACCTGCCTCCCGGATTTCCTGAAGATTTCGACGCTGAACCCCATTATCAATGCGACGTACTTTCCCGCTGCTGTTGCAGGGGATTGTACAGTAAAGCGTTAACTTTATACCAAAAATCAGCATTCCCAATGAAGAAAACCGTTCATGTTATATTATTAAACGCCCTCTTTTTACTGCTAACCGGCTGCACAGAGGATGCCCGCCGGGGCCTAAGCCCGATACCCACTGCTTTCGGCAATTTAAACGAGATCGTCGTCGTCATGGATGCCGATATGTGGGACGGGGCGGTGGGCGACACGCTGCGGTATTACTATTCTGCCGCCTATCCCCTTTTGCCGCAGCCGGAACCCATTTTTGACCTGCGGCACTTCACGCCGCTGGAACTCAGCCAGGATCCCCTGCGCAAGGAACTGCGCACCTACCTGGTAGTCGGCAACCTCAGCGACAGGGATTCTCCTGCTACGAAAATGATCGTCAACGACATTGGCGAGGAAAAGGCCAGAAAGGCCAAAGAGGATAAGGAATACAACAGCGCCATCGGCCGCGACAAATGGGCCAAGGGGCAGTTGCTAATCTACGAGTTCGGCTATTCGGAAGATGAGCTGATAGCCATTCTCAAAGAAAACTTCCCGGCGGTCCGCAAGCGCGTCAACCAGCACGACAGCAAAAAGGTGGACGCCTATGTGTACCTCAACGGAGAAAACAAAAGGCTGGAAGAGGAAGTAAAGGAAGACATAAACGTGTCCATGCGCATACCAAGCGATTATTTCCTCGCTCTCAACGACGACAACATCATCTGGATGCGAAGGGAAACCGACGAGACCAGCAGCAACATCATCCTGAAAAAAATCCCTTACACGGACCGCTCCCAGCTCAGCAAGGACAATATCATCGCCATCCGGGACTCCATTGGCCGCCAGTATATTTCCTCTACTTTGCCCGGCACCTACATGCAGACCAACGACGTGGACCTGCCCGTATTGACCGACGTCACGAAGATCAACGGCTATTACACCCTGGAGGCCAGAGGCATCTGGGAGATCGTCGACGACTACATGGGGGGAGCGTTCATGAGCTGCCTGATCCTCAACCCCAACAGCAACGAACTGCTCTTTGTGGATGGCTTCCTGCACGCTCCCGGGGAGGATAAGAGAGACATCATGCAATACATCGAGCACATCATCAGGACGATCAAATTTTAATCCCGGCCTCTCAGGCTTATCTGAAAAATATGGCAGGGCGGAAAAAGACCTCGCCATATTTTTTTATTTTTAGTCCTGAAGAGCGGCTTTCATGAAAAAATTTCTGCGCCTATCTACTCAGAAGGAACGCTGGAAGGCAGCCTCCGATGAGGAGCTTCTCCAGGCTTACCGGGAAACGGGCAACCGCGAACTGGCTGCGGAGCTGTTCAACCGGTACGTCCATCTGGTCTATGGCCTGTGCCGGCAACACCTCAAAAACCGGGAAGACTGCCGCGACGCCGTGATGGCGGTTTTCGAGCATATCGTCGTCAAGGCCAGAGAAACGGAAATCCGACACTTCAACAAATGGCTCTACTCCACCGCCAAAAACCATTGCATTACGAGCCTGAGAGCAGAAGAGCGGAATACCCGCCAGCAGGAAGAATGGGAAAACTATGAAAAAAGCAGCCCGGAATTTATGGAAAATGAGGGCTTTCTTCGTCTATACTATAAGAGAACGAACGAACCGGACGCCGGCCTCCTCCTGGAAGAAGCTATTGCAGAACTGGAGGAAGGTCAGCAAATCTGCCTGCGCCTCTTTTTCTTCGAAAAGAAGAGCTACAAGGAAGTTGCCGGCGAAACGGGCTATTCTGTCAAGCAGGTGAAAAGCCACCTGCAGAACGGTAAACGGCGGCTGAGCGTCATGCTTGGCCAGAAGTTTCAAAAGAGCCAATAAACGGAATTATGCATTCCATTTTCAAAAAACGAAGTTGCCTCACAGAGCGGGAAGTGAGGCAATACCTGGGCGACGACCTCAGCGATGAACAACGCTACGACGTAGAAAACCACCTGCTGGATTGCGAGCTGTGCTCAGCCGCCGTGGACGGCCTTTCGCAAAGCCAGGGCTTTGGCCCCGCCGAAGAGGATGTTCAGGAACTCCGGGCCCGGGTCGCCGATTCTGCCAGAGGCCTTCCGCAACGATGGATGGCCTGGGCCAACCGCGCCGCCGCAATCGGCCTTCTCCTGATCCTCGGTTATGCCGGCCTGCGCTACTGGAGCGCATCCCGCCCCGAACGGCTCTTCGCCGCACACTTCGAGCCGGCAGCCAATACCTACATCACTTACCGGAGTACCGAAGACGCCGCCCTGAATACAGAATTGAAGCAGGCGCTGAAATACTACGACGCCAGGGCTTTCGAACAGAGCCTGCCCCACTTCTCCAACTATCTGGCGGCGAACCCGCAGGACCACCGGGCAGCCTTGCTGGCGGCCGGCGCCTGCCTGCAGGCCGGACAGCCCCAACCAGCCGAGAGGTATCTCATACAGCTGGAAACCCTGGGAATGACCTACCAGGGCCAGACGCTCTGGTACCTTGCCCTGGCCCACCTGCGGCAAGGAGAATTGCCGCAGGCAGAGGCCGTGCTGGAGCGGATAATTGCCGAAGCCGCCCCGCCCTTTCGGGAAAAAGCGAAAGCCTTGCTCAAAGAGATACAATAATGTAAGGTTTGAGGTTAAGGCTGAGGCTGAGGTTGCTGCCGTCCAGCATAGCAGTGGTTAAAAATAACTTCACTGCCTGAAATCCGCAATTGCCGTGAAGTTATTTTTTAAAATTCAGGAAATCCAGGCTTTTCCTGATGAATGCCGTGAGGTTGCCGCCCCGCAGCATGCCCTGGTCGAGCAAAGCGAGCTTGTAGAGGTATTCTGCCATTTCGGCCCGGGCCGCTTCGTCTTTCTCCTCCAGCAGCTTGCCGGCAACCAGAGGGTGGTTGCTGTTGACCACGACGTTGAAAGAATCCGGGAAATCGCCGAACTGGTTGCCCTGCAGCGCCTGCATCTCCTTCATCCGCCGCAGGAACTCCGGCCGGGTGATGGTCACCGGCTGGCTCTCCGGTGAAAGGGCTTTCAGAACTACCGTCCCTCCTCCTTCGGCGACGGCCTTTTCAAAGACTTCCGTTACCGCCTTCTGTTGTTCTTCGCTCAGGACGGATTCCTTTTTCTCGTCTTTTTGCACGAGGTTGTCTACTGTGTCGGAATCCACCCGCACAAAGGTGATGCCCTGCATCTTGTACTCCATTTGCTGCATGAAGTGGTTGTCGATCACGTTGTCCATCACCAGGATGTCATAACCTTCCGCCTTCGCTGCCTGAATGAAGCTGTCGTGGCTGTCCGGGCTGTTGGTGTAAAGCAATACCACCCGGCTGTGCTTGTCCGTCTGGTTGGCCTTCACCTTTTCTTTATAGGCCTCGATGGTGAAGAACTCGCTGTCGACATTTCTGACGAGGGTGAACGGCAGGGCCCGCTCGTAGAACTTCTCGTCCGAGATGAGGCCGTATTTCACAAAAACGCCGATATCGTTCCATTTGGCCCGAAAGCCTTCTTCGTCCTTCTTATACAGCTCGCTGAGCTTATCCGCCACTTTCTTGGTGATGTATCCCGTGATTTTGCGGACGTTGGCGTCGGCCTGCAGGTAACTGCGGGAGACGTTCAGCGGGATGTCGGGAGAATCAATCACCCCGTGCAGCAAGGTCAGGAATTCCGGCACGATGTCCTTCACGTTATCGGTCACGTACACCTGATTGCTGTACAGCTGTATCTTGTTCTTCTGTAGTTCGAAGTTGTTGGCCAGTTTCGGGAAATACAGGATGCCGGTCAGGTGGAAAGGATAATCGATGTTGAGGTGTATCCAGAACAGGGGAGTCGAGCTGAAAGGATAGAGTTCCTGGTAAAAAGCCTGGTAGTCTTCATCTTTGAGGTCGGTGGGCTGTTTGACCCAGGCGGGGCTGGTGTTGTTGATGATATTGTCAACCTCTATCTCTTTTTCTTTTGCCTCTTCCCCTTCCCCTTCCGTGATTTGCTCGGTTTTTGTTCCGAACTTGATGGATACGGGCAGGAACTTGCAGTATTTCCCCAGCAGTTGTTCGATCCGGTGTTTCTGCAGGAACTCCTTATTCTCTTCGTTGATATACAGGATCACATCTGTCCCGCGTTCCTTTTTGTCGTTCTCTGCCAGGGTATACTCCGGGTCTCCCTCGCACGTCCAGGTTACGCCTTTAGCTTTTTTCTGCCAGGATTTTGTGACGACCTCCACCTTGTCGGCCACCATGAACGAAGAGTAGAAACCCAACCCGAAGTTGCCGATGATGGAAGATTCGTCCTTGTATTTCTCCAGGAATTCCTGAGCGCTGGAGAAAGCGACCTGGTTGAGGTATTTTTTGATCTCTTCTTCCGTCATGCCGATCCCTTTGTCCCGGATGATCAGCCTCTTGTTCTCTTCCTCGATGATGACCTCTATGGTGGTATCCCCGATATCGCCCTTCACTTCGCCCCGGCCGGCAAGCGTCTTCAGCTTGGTCGTGGCGTCAACCGCGTTGGAGATGAGTTCCCGGAGGAAAATCTCGTGATCGGAATAGAGGAATTTTTTGATGATCGGAAATATGTTCTCCGTTTGTACAGATATGTTACCTTTTTGCATGGCTCAGAAGATTTAGTTTAGCGCCAAAGACAGCTTCAAACCGTATGCCACGGGTGAAAAACTGCCAAATTGGCATTAAAAATGGCGAACGTGCCGCTCATATGCCCTCTGCCGTCAGTTTTTCTTCTTACTTGTTGAATATTTTTAAATAAATATTTATTTTGCACACCAGAAATGAAACCTGGAGCCAATAGTTCCGTTTCACCTTTCCAAAGAGCATTCAAAGAGGTTAAGAATCGAATCTTTCTGTTTCCTGTCTACATACCACATCTCGTGAAAAGAGATTGATATGCCTTCGCGTACGTGAAGGTGGCATTTTCTGCTTCCGGCCCGCAGCAAACAAGCGGTTATGAGGAAGAGACAAGATGCTGTCTTTGCCGGCAGGTTTCCCCCTTTCCGAAAACATCGCCAGTACGGGTATATCTGAATGACTGTGAAGCGTAATGCTTCATACGATCTATTGTTGTGAGCAACGATGCTGACACTGGGGGGTAGTTGGCGCGTTGCTCGCGCAATAGGTCAAAAGAATCAAGGGCCCCTCCGGGGCCCTGAAGGAGTGAGCGGGTTGGTTCGTTTTGGGGGGTAAGAACCGGCCCAATCTCACACCAGGGTAGAAGGCAACTTCTACCCTTTTTTTTGTCCCGGCTTTTCAAGTATACCCGTGCAACGAACCCGCCTTTTCCCACCTTTTTTGTACTTTGACGGTTCTTTCATCAACGAGGATAAAATACCAGCACCTTGGAAAGGCCGAGCCTGATCGACGCAATATCCCTGCAATGGGACCTCTGGATCGGAAAATACCGGGCGTTCTTCCCTACCCGCACGGAAGATGTACAGGATTGCCTGCAACTCTCCAGGGAAGCCGGAACGGTAGATGGGCTGTGGGGAGAAGAAGGTAAGGAAACGCTGAAGTTCCAGCTGGCGGCCTGCCAGGATACCCGAACCGGGAAACTCATTGCCAGCGTTCGCCTGGCCGGCGCCCCCCAGGTAAAGGCCATCCAGGGAAAAGAGGAACAATACCAGCTGGGCCTTTTCGATGAAGAACGCCTGGCCGGCCTGGCCATATTCTGGCAATTGTCTATCCATCCGGCCCACCAGAAATCGCAGGCAGCTACGGTGCTGCTCAGCCATTGCTTCATCGAAGTGCTCAAAGCCGGCGGGCAGGCCGTCCTTATGTCGTGTGACCCCGGCCACTACTCCATTTATAAACGGCTGGGCATGCGCCCCATCGGGACGTTGGGCAAAACGGCCGAAGGCCTGTTCCGCATTCCCATGATCTTCGTGCCGGATTACGACTACCTGTCCATCATCCACTCTCCCGTGCTTCCCCTGATGAGGGGCGTCAACTTTCAGGCCTACCAACCGCTATGCCAGTGGTATTACCAGCTGGTGCGCGAAAACAGCGCCCTGCAGGCCGGCGCCGCTTATTACCCCAACGAGGAGGAATTCGAAAGCCACCATGCCATCACAGAAGGGCTCAGCGAAAAGGGGCGGGAAGCATTTCTGAAAAGCGCCGTCGTGATCCATTGCCGGGAGGATGAAGTGCTGATCACCGAAAACGACAGCGGCAAAGCCTTTGGCTTTGTCCGCAAAGGAATGCTTCGGGTCGTGATCGGCAACAAGACCATCGTACAACTCGGCGAGGGGGATATTTTCGGCGAAATCGCCTTTATTTTGCACACGAAGCGCACCGCCCAGGTCGTCGCAGCCAGCCCCGATACCGAAGTCGTCCTCTTTGGCGAATCCGCCCTCCATACCCTGGAAGAAGACGCCGACCGGGCTATTATCTGGCGAAACCTCGCCCGTGTTTTAGCTCAAAGGGTACTGGTGACCAACAAACTGCTGGGCTGAAAGGCGGTTGTGCCAGGGGGGGCGAGTTCGCGGTTCGCGGTTGGCTGTTCGCAACCGCAGGTTGCTTTGGCTTGTTGGCTTACAACAGTGTCTAACGTTTGACGGGCAGCCAGGTAAAAACAAAAAAATACCTAGAAACAAAACGTTTTGTTTTGGCAAACAAATTCTATTCCGTATTTTGTACGCCTGAATCCAATCATTGTTCACAACTAAAGCCTTCACTACCATGATGAACATCGTCGCCTTACTCGTCGCCGCTCTTATTCCTATGGTTATTGGATTTGTCTGGTACAACCCGAAAGTGTTCGGCACCGCCTGGATGAAAGTGGCTGAAATGACCGAAGAGAAGATGCAGGGCGCCAATATGCTGGCCATATTCGGCATTTCTTATGTACTGAGTTTTCTCGCTGCCGCCGCGCTCAATGCCATCGTCATCCACCAGAGCCATATTTACTCCATCCTGCTCGACGAGCCGGGCTTCGGCGACGCCTCCTCGGAGATCGGCCTGTTCATCGCCGATTTCATGGAAAAGTACGGAGACAACTACCGGACTTTCAAGCACGGCGCATTCCACGGCATCATCGCCGGCATCACGCTTGCCCTGCCCGTTTTGGGCGTCAATGCCTTATTCGAACGCAAGGGCTTCAAATACATCGCCATCAATGCCGGCTTCTGGATCGTTTGCTTTGCCCTGATGGGGGGCATCATCTGCGCCTGGAAGTAAGTTCTAAAGAGAGTTGCCTTTGAGCCACTCCAGGAAACTGGACAACCGCCGGCGGGAGATCGGCACTTTCGTATCGTCTTCCAGCAGGGCATAACTGCTGCCATCCTCCCGGAGGACTTCTTTGACGTAATCGCGGTTGACGATGTGCGATTTGTGGCAGCGAAAGAAGCGGTTGGTGGGCAGCACGTCCTGGTTGGCGCTGATCGTTTTGGCCACCAGTATCCGTTCTGCTTTGTTGTTGAAGAAGAAAGTCATGCTGTCATTGGCTTCCAGGCGGATGATATCCTCCAGCTTCCAGAAGGCCCACCCTTTGGTTGTCGGCAGGCGCAGCTTTTTGTCCTCATGCGGCTTGAAGCTTTCCATGATGCTGGAGAGGCGGTGGTTCCAGTCGGCATCCCGGTAACTCAGCTTCTCGACCGCTTTGACCAGCTCTTCCGGGTTTATGGGCTTGAGCAGGTAGTCGATGGCATTGCAACGGAAAGCCTCGGTGGCGTAGTTGTTGTAGCCGGAAGTGAAGATGATGCTAAACTCGGGCGCAGGAAAGAATTTGATCAGGTCGAACCCCATGCCGTCCTCCATCTGTATGTCCAGAAAGACGGCATCCGGCCTTTTCTGGCGGATCAGCGACACGCCGGTGGAGACACCATCGGCTTCGCCGACTACTTCTACATCCGGGCAAAGCTGGGAGAGCAGGTTTTTCAGGACTTTCCGGGAGTTGGGCTGGTCATCTATGATCGCTACAGAATACATGCCTGTAATTTTTGGGACGCTTTATTGTTAATAGAAATAGGCGGCAGAGGATAGAGAAAGGCCGCCGGATAAACCAGGGGGACTGCCTGGGCCTTTTTCTCCGCCCTCTGCTCATAAAAACTCAATAGAATAGGGAAAAGTACGAAAAAGGATCGGTTTTTAACACTTTTTCCTTACTCTTTGTGTTTTTGCGACAAGCCTACCGCAAGGAAATAATGGGGCAATTCCCAGGGCTTTCCCAGATGAGCGCTTAATTCTTAGCGGCGCCTTCTTCATCCCCTGCAGATCCCGGAGCGGGTGCCAGCGCCTCTTCGGCCAGCTTTTCCTGCACCTTTTTTTTGTAAAAGGAATCGATGTACCTGGCGGCTTTCTTCCGTTCTGCGTTGACGAGTATATCAAAGCCTTTAATCAGGGATTGGATTTCCTCCCGTTTAAGGTCAAAAGCTTTTACGGTTTCGGACAACAATTCCTGCCGGGCCTTGAACCCCAGGAATTTTCGCTGAGTGATTGCAGTAATGCCCAGTTGGGAGTTGGGAACAGCATAGGGCGTTTCGACAAATCCCGAGAAGTCAAAATCATAAGGTACGGGAACGACCTTTCCGCCGCCATCCAGCCGGATCATCTTGACGTTCCGCAGTGTCTGCGTACTCCAGTCCTCGTTCCCGATCATAAACTGGAATACCGACATCCGGTTTTCATCAGCCAGGGAGATGCTGTCGGGCGGATAGTTCCAGCATTCGCATTCCAAGCCGCCGATGCGGCGGGCCATCTCATCCGTATCTTCGATCAGTATGCCGTATTGCTCCATATTTTCATGCTTGCCTTCGCTGTCCTGGTAGGTGATCCTGGCGAGTTGTACCCGGTAGCTTTTGGGGCTGATGAGGTTGTAAATCCGGTAGGCCAGGTATTCTTTCAGGAGGTGGCCCTCCGCTTCGGGTTCTTCTTTGCAATACGTGACCAGTTTCATCTTGTCGTATCTCCTGTCCAGCCCCATTTTTTCCAGGCCGTCTTTGGAAAAGTTGAACAGGATCGGGGGAAAATCACAGATTCTGCGCCGGTAGTTCCCTCTGGGAATCACATCCAGTTCCAGTTGTGCCACGTTGCCGCCGGCATCCGGATATGTTAGTTTTGCCGGCTGGTAATCATCCTCTCTGGCCCGGTTGTTGATCAATTTGTCCATATCAGTTCGCAGGGCCAACTGAACAGCTTTGCCGTTTTTGCCCAGGAGATCAAAGATACTTTCTCCTTTTTCCGGAACCGGTTGCGCCTGCAAGCAGGGCAGCGGGTAGCCGGGAAAAAGTAAAACCAGCATCAGTAAGCCGGGAAACGGCAGGCGGCACTGGTGGAAGAATGAAGGGTTCGTCTTTTTCATACCATCCGGGTTTTTGAGTTATCTGTTGCGACGCAGAAAATAGTAAAAATGCAGCATTTCAGCAGAACGGGCCCGTCCTGGTCAATCGGCATTCGCGAAAATGCGGACGACTTTCTTTTCATTCTCCAGCAGGTCGAAGAAAGTGCTCAAGTATTTCTGGGCAGAGAAGACCTCCCGTTCATCCAGCAACCCGAAGGTGGCACATCGCTGCAGCAGTTCCTCTTTCCTGTCCAGAAAAAACTTCGAAGTTTCGAGCGCTTCCGCTTCCGTCACCTTTTGCCCGAGAAAAAACCGCTGATTGACATTCTCAATCGGGAGGGCGTGATACGGCACGGCGTAATTCGTGCCGGTGAAACCAGCGTAGTCAAAATCGTACGGCACGGGAACCAGGCGGTCAGAACCGGGGATTGCCAGTGTTTCCAGGTTGTGCCGATTGGGTACCGACCAGTCGGTGTTGGCAATCATATATTGAAAAAAACACATCTTCAGGTAAGCTTCCCGCTCCAGGGAGGACGGCCGGATAACTCCATCCTGTATGACCCTGGCGCCCAGCCGGGCCGCACACTCTTCTTCATCTTCGACGAAAAGGGCGGGAAATGCGCTCCGTTCTTTTTCATCCTTCAGGGATTCGACATTCACCAGTTTCGCCCTGAAATGGACAGGGTAAACGATCTGGTAAAGATGGTAGATCAAAGCTTCCCGCACCACGCAATCGTTAAAAAGGCGCCCGTTTGAACAGGGGAGGACCATCTTGAGGTCATTGGCAGGCTGGAAGCCCAGTGCTTTTAGCTGGCTCTTTTTCGCCTTGATCTTGATCGGAGGATAGTGGCAGACCTGCTTCCGGATGTTGCCTCGGGCACGGACTTTCACATCCAGCGCGGCCATACTTCCGTCCTTGTGGCGAAAGCGCAAAACGCCGGGCTGATACTCTTCTTTCATTTTATCCCGCACCAGCTGGCCCCAGTCCGTGTCCAGTTGAATCAGGGGGATAGAGTCGTCCTGCCCGCAGAAGAATTCGAATAAGGAAAGCGGTTTTTCCCCGGCAGTTGCCTGCTCGCTGCCCTGGGAGGCCAGCGGCGGCGCGCCGAGCGCCAATATCATAACAAAAAGCGGGAATAGGGTCCAATATCTCATAGTTGATGCGTTGTGGCAGCCGGAGCTTTGTTTTTTCCCCTCCTGGTTATCAGTCCTGATTCCTCCTCGTAGGCCGGGTTACAAAAGCCTGGAGCACTTTCTCCTCGTCCTCCAGCAGGTCGAAAAAATCGGTTACAAATTCTTGTATGGAGCGGCTGGACTTTTCCCGCAGCAAATCGAAATCCCGGCACACTTTCAGGAGCTGTTCCTTCCTGGAAAGATAGTACTGTGCACATGCCAGGGCTTCGTCCTCATTTACGTATTTCCCCAGGAAAAAACGCTCTTCGACATCTTTGATGGGAAGGCTGGACCGGGGTTTGGCGTAGTCCGTATCTACAAAGCCGGCATAGTCAAAATCATAAGGGACGGGAACCAGCTTTTCGTGGCCGGGCAGTTCCAGGATCTGCAGGTTGTGGCTGTTGGGCTCCGACCAATCGGTGTTGCCGATCATGTACTGGAAGAAACTCATTTTCACGTAGGCGTCGCGCTCCAGGTCGACGGTCCTTATTTTTTCTTCTTTGATCCGTTTCCCCTTGACCCGTTCGGCGAATTCTTTATCGTCTTCCACGAAGAAGGCCTGGAAGGAATATTTTTTGTCGCCATCTTCCCATCCCTCCAGTTGGATGACTTTCGTCCGGTGGTGAACCGGATAAACCACTTCGTAGAGCTGGTAAGCCAGGGCTTCCTTCAGCAAACACTCTGCATCGGCTTTGCCGTTGCCGCAGGGCAGCACCAGCTTCAGCTTCTTTCCGGGGGCTATGCCCAGCCCGGCGAGCTGCTTCTTGTCGCCCTTGATCTTGACCGGGGGGAAAAAACAAACCTTTTTCCGGGCGTTGCCTCTCGCCCGAAGCGAAACCTGAAGGGCAACAGTTTCTCCGTCTGGCCCGGAAAAGGACAAAATGCCCGGCTGGTATTCTTCCTGGAGCTTTTCATTGATCAACCGGTTCCAGTCGGTTTCCAGGATAAGGACGGGTATATAGCCATCCTGGCGATAAAAATATTCAAAAAGGGTGGGCTGGGGCGGGTCTCCTGTTTCCGCACTTTGCGTTTGCGACGAGACGATGGGGGGCATGCAGAGCATAGCCGCTAAGAGTACAAAAATTTTTCTCATGACCAGGGTTTAGATACAAAAATCAGTTCAATCTTATCTTTTCCCCATTTAAAGTACCCCTATAAAATTTGTTCTTTTCGATGAGCAGGATTTCTCCCTGGTTGCCCAGCTTGATGCTGGAGTCTATCCCGATGATCCGGTTGTTGAATAAGCTTACAATTTCGGAAAAAGAAGTATGCCCTACAACCAGATGCCTCTTATTTATTGTGTTCAGTATCCATTGGGCCTGCCCTCTGGTGAAATCATCCTCAAAATAGCCCCGGTACCAGACCGGGCCGTTTTCCGAATAAAGATAGGCCAGATAGGGGTCTGCCAGGATGCTGTCCTCGGGCTGATCGAGGATTTGCTCCCGGAAAAGGTCGTTGATGGCGCCAAAAGTCAGCCCCATTTCCAGCAGTTGGCGGGAGAGGCCGGCATGCACAAAGGCCGTCCTGTTGATAGAGATAGCCACCGGCCGGGAGCGCAGCCACCGCCCCAGAAAGGTATCCTTGCCAAACAGCTGATCATAGGACATTCCCATCCGGGCCATCGTATAGCGGTACTTTTTGTGGACGTACCGCAGGTCGCCCTTCAGGGCCATGACTTCGTGGTTGCCCAGCAGATAATGCACCTTCCCGCCGGTTTTTTCCGCCTGTTGTTCCAGCTTGTACACGAACCAGAGCAATTCGGTCACCTCATCTCCCCGGTCGAAAATGTCTCCCAGGACGACGAGGTGGCCCCTCCCAAAGGACCAGTTGCTGTCAGCGTCGATAATGCCGTGCGCCTTCAGAAGGGTAACCAAAAGGCCGTATTGCCCGTGGATATCGCTGACGGCGGCAATGCGTTCCACTTTCCGGAAGGCCGTTCTGGAATCAGGCGTAAAACCAGCTCCAGGTTGAACCCAGGAAGGGTCGAAGGCAACAGAAAATCCAGGGCAGGCCGTCATAGGCTGTCCGGCTTCCAGGGTATCCACTGTCAATCCCTCTTCGGTAATCCACCGGGCAATGGCTGTTGCTCCTTCATAAAAAACGTAGGGCCCGTCTTTGAAAGAAGGCTGGCTGTCGAAAGCAGGGCTCTGCGCTTTCAGCAATAAAGGGAACCACAGCACAATCAGGCCCAGCCTGGCCAGGACAGAAGCAATTTTCATGTTCATTTTTTCTGTTTCCCCGCCCACAGCCACTGGTGCTGCATCGCCCAGTCTTCTTTCCGGATGAAGGTAAGCGGAACGTATTCATCGGTCGGCATTCCAATATGGTAGACAACCCATTCGTCATCGTATTCGCGAACCAGGCCGCGCACACAATCCACCCGGTTGTCCGTTTCCATCCGGCAGTCTGCCCAACGGTATACTTCCACCCGGTAGTGAAATTTGTGGCGTTGGCCGTTCATCGTCATTTCGATCTCGATATCCTGCTTGCCAGGAACATTGGGGAGGGGAATGGCTAAATTAAGCATAATCGGATGATTTTATGGAAGAAAATTGCTGAAGGCAACGGAAGATGCTTCTCTAAAATTAAGAAGTTTTCCTTTGCCACCGGCAGCAATTACTCCTTTTTTTTAACAATAATGCAACCCTCCATGATCAACCGCGAACGCGCCCTGGATTACCTCAATACCGGCGGCCAAAAATGCCTCGCCAAAAACTACAGCTTCGGCAGTGCCCAGCCGTTGTGGTATTCTGTGGCAATAAGCGCGCTGGCTTCTTTGTCGTCTTTAAACAAGCCCATGCGGTCATCCCAATGGATTTTCCGGCCGGTTTTGTAGGCGATGTTGCCCATCTGGGCGTTGATGGCAGCGATGCCGCCGGTTTCGATGCCGCACTTCAGCATGCCGGGGTCGTTGGCCCGGATGGCGTCCACAAAATTCTGGGCGTGGTCTTTAACGTAGTCGGCATCCCTGCCTATATCCTGCCTTGGTATGGCCTCCACTTCATACTTCTTCATGCCGTCCTCATTCTGAGTTTCGGGGATGACTTCCCACCCCTGCCGGTTGACCACCAGGGTGGCGTGGTTGCCGATAAAGGCGATGCCTTCCGTCCGGCCGTAGTTGCCGTTGTCGATGCCGGTGGCGTGTTCCCACAGCATGGTGAAATCTTCGTATTCGAAGATGGCCTGCAGGGTGTCGGGCGTCTCGGAGGCGTCGTCCGGATAAGCCAGCTTGCCGCCGGATGCCATGACCGATTTGGGGGCTTTGGCCTGCATGGCATACAGGGCGATGTCGATCTCGTGTACGCCCCAGTCGGTCATCAGGCCGCCGGCGTAATCCCAGAACCAGCGGAAGTTGAAATGGAAGCGGTTGGGGTTGAACGGGCGCTTAGGCGCCGGCCCCAGCCACATGGCGTAGTCCACGCCTTCGGGTGGGGCGCTGTCGGGCAGGACGGGCACGGGCTTCATCCAGCCCTGGTAGGCCCATGTTTTCACCAGGCGGATTTTGCCCAGCTTGCCGGAGCGCACGTAGGCGATAGCGTCTTCATAATGACCTCCACTGCGCTGCCACTGGCCTACTTGCACCACCTTGCCGGACTTCCTGCCCGCCGCCATCATGATGCGGCACTCTTTGATGGAGTTGGCAATGGGCTTTTCGACATAAACGTGCTTGCCGGCCTGCACGGCGTCGACCATCATCAGGCAGTGCCAGTGGTCGGGCGTGCCGATGATGACGGCGTCGACGTCCTTATATTCCAGCAGCTTCCGGTAGTCGCCGTAATTACGGGGAGCGTATCCCTGTATCTTTTTTGCCTCGGCTGTTCGCTCTTCCATTACCCCCCGGTCTACATCGCACAGGGCCACACATTCCACGCCATCCACCATAAAGTGGCGCTTCATATTGGTCCAGCCCATGCCTTTGCAGCCGACGACGGCCACACCCAGTTTTTCATTAGGGGAAATCTTCTTCCGGTTGGCGGCAATCAGTTCGACGGGCAACATGCCGGCCAGGCCCATGCCGGCGGCAGCAGTGGAGGCCTGACGGAGGAATCTTCTGCGTTTCATCGTTTTGTTTTTTATCCTGAATAGCTACGTATCCCTGAATGTACCTATTTTTCAGCAGGAATGAAGCCGATAGCCCGTTTTATTGATATATAACTGAAGCCAGCCTGTCCACTAACCTTGTCCATAGATAGCAAAAGGTGCGGCTATGTTATTTTGGCCTATGTGAAAATGCCTGTGCGGCCTATGTGTCAAAAGCGATCCGGAACAATCACTTCACATCTACCCTGATGCGCTCCTCCCGGTTGGCCAGTTCCCAGGCCGTGTAAAACACCAGTTGCCCGATCTTGGCCATCTTGTCGAACTGAATTTTGTCGACGGTGTCTGAGGTGCGGTGATAATCGGGATGGGTGCCGTTGAAGAAGAAGATGGCGGGGATGCCGCGCTCGGCGAAATTATAGTGGTCGGAGCGGTAGTAGTAGCGGTTGGGGTCGTCCTCAGCGTTGTAGGTGTAATCCAGCTCCAGTTTGGTGTACGTGGCGTTGGCCTGCTCATTGATCTGATGCAGCTCGGTGCTCATCCGGTCCGAGCCGATGACGTAGATGTATTCGGGGTTGTCCTTGTGTTTTTCGTCTACCCGCCCCACCATGTCGACATTGATGTTGGCGACGCAGTTTTCCAGCGGGAATACCGGGTGGTCTACGTAGTACTGCGACCCGAGCAGGCCTTTTTCCTCGCCGGACACCAGCATCAGCAGCACGCTGCGCCGGGGGCCGAGGCCCTGCTTTTTGGCCTCCGCCAAAGCCTCGGCAACTTCCAGGACTGTGGAAGTGCCCGACCCGTTGTCGTCGGCGCCATTGTAGATGGAAGAACCCCGGCGGCCCAGGTGGTCGTAATGGGCAGTGATCACGAGCAGTTCTTCCTTCAGTTCCTCATCTGTTCCTTCCACATATCCCAGCACGTTCTCGCCCAATACCTGCCGTTTGAATTTATCCTGCTGTACCGTGAGTTTACACTTCAGGGCCACCGGTTTTGACTTTCCCTTTTTCTGCATATTTTTCCGGGCGCGGATCACTTTTTTATAATCATC
Source organism: Phaeodactylibacter sp. (assembly GCA_024102975.1). Taxonomy (GTDB): domain Bacteria; phylum Bacteroidota; class Bacteroidia; order Chitinophagales; family Saprospiraceae; genus JACJXW01. Next base: position 75,313 of record JAGFJD010000080.1, read on the forward strand.
GCCCAGGATTTCCCTGGCGATTTTGGCAGTGATGAAGAAATTGTTGGCGTAATGCTGCTCCGGCTTCTCCCCTTCGCCGTACTGCAGGCCGGTGCTGAAGATGGCCCGCCGGGCCTCGGCCACATTCTTCTTGAAATCACTATCGATGATCAAAACCAGGCTGGCCCCTTTCTGCCGGGCCAGCCGCAGCTTTTTGCGCCAGTCCGACGCCCAGTCCGAGAGTTCCTTTGTACCGGTTACCTGGGACGTGCCGGCGCCGTCGACCGGTTCTCCGTCATAGATGAGCAGGGCCTTGCCGCTCACGTCCAGACCTTCGTAGTCGTCATAGCGTTCCGATTCGATGCCGTAGCCGAGGAACAGGACTTCCCCGAAGCTGGATTCCGGAAGGCTGGCGTTGGCAGAGGGGTAGGCGTAGTAATCCCAAAGATGCCGGTAGCTTTCCCCGTTTACCGCCATGGCGATGCGGTTCCAGCTTTCGGCGGTGAATGCTATCCGTTGAAAGTAGGAAGTATCGCCCACCACTGCCGGCAGTCCATACCCGGCAAAGACGCCGGCGATGTATTCGGCGGCCATTTTCTGGCCAGGCTGGCCGGTTTCCCTGCCCTCAAATTCATCGGAAGCTAAAATGGAGAGGTGTTCCCGCAGGCCCTCGCCGGTGATCAGCTCTCCGAACATTTGGGGAACGGCCCCGGCTTGTTCCGGGGTGGGCTGATATTGACTGTATACCGGCAGGAAGAAGGCCAGGAGCAGGGCGGTTGCGAATTGTCTCATAATAATGGATTGGCTACGGATAAAACGAATAAGAATTTCCCTTTAGTACAGGCCTCCTGAAGGTAGCCCGTCCGAAAAATGACGATCGCCAGCCGGGTGCATGGGCTGGCGATCGAAGATATTCTTTTGTGGATATTGGATTACTTAATAATAACGCCGGAATACGTCCGCCGATTGCCATTCGCTGCGTTTCTTCTCTTGCTTTTCGCCGGGATTGATCTTCTCTACCCGGCGGGCGTGGCGCCCTCCTTCAAACTCGCTGGCCAGAAACGCCTCCACCATGGCCAGCGCCATTTCTTCGGTAACGAAGCGGACGGGGATGGACAGGACGTTGGCGTCGTTGTGCTGCCGGGCCAGGCGGGCCAGTTCCTCGTTCCAGCAGATGGCGGCGCGGACGTCCCGGTGCTTGTTCACCGTCATCGCAATTCCGTTGCCGCTGCCACACAGGACGACACCCATGGCGGCTCTCCCCGCCCCGACTTCTTCAGCAACCGGATGGGCGAAGTCGGGATAGTCGACGGATTCCGCAGAGTTGGTCCCGAAGTCGACCACTTCGATGCCTTTTGACCGCAGCAGGCTCGCGATGCTGTTTTTGTAGGGAAAGCCCGCATGGTCGCAGCCGATAGCTATTTTTTTATCCATGCCTCTACTGGTTTCCGGACGGCGGAGCAAAGTTTTCCGTCGCCTGTATCTGGAACGGCTGGAACTTGGCCTGCAGTTCTTTGACAAATTCCGTATCCTGGTTCTGGCTCGCATCCCGCAGCAGGTCGTCCTTGGTGCGCATCGCCAGCAGGTATTCGGTTTCGAAGCTCGAATCCAGCACGTCCGGGTCTATGGAGTTGTAAAACCGCAGGTGGCTGGCCACCCGGTCGGCCAGTATGGCCATGTGTGGTTTGGCCTTATCATAGGCGTCCGCCGTCAGATATACGCTGATCATGTAATAGGCCCGGTAGTCGTAAGGGAAATTCATATCGGGGAAAGCCTCGAAATACTTGTCGATCAAGTCTGTAGCCTGTTGCTTCTTGCCTTCCTGCAGCATTTTCAGGGCCGCCCGGCGCATGCTCAGCTGGTGGCTCTGTACGCTGGGAGCATAGGAGCGGTCGACGAACATGTCGTACTTGTCGAAGTTGCCCCAGCGGAATTTCTCCATCACATTCTCATAGACGGCATCCGTATTCACCCCTCCGCTGCCGATGATGCCGTACTGCGGCTCGCTCGGCGTGCGTTTGGGCACGATGCGCAGGGCCAGGCCTTCCAGCTCGAGGTAGTCGTCCAGCCCGAAGAGCTTGTCCTGCCGGCAGGTCACCGCAAAGTAGATGGGCCGCTCCCAGAGGTTGGAGGAGATGATGTCGAGGATAGCCACTTCATCTTTAATGAGATAATCTTTTCCCTGTAGCTTAAGCGGAATGGCGGAGACGATACTGGCCGTGTCTTCGATGCCGGCTACGCCGCTGGCCAGCACAGCTTCCCGGTTGACGGGAATGAACACGTTCTGGGTCCGGTAGTGGCTTTCGATCTCCCGGCCCGACTGGGTGGGCAGGGGGTGGTCTTCGCCGATGAAGCGGAGGAAGTCCTCCAGCGTTTGCGGGCGGTCCTGTCCGCTGGGGTTATAGTAGAAGACCTGGTTCCGCAGTTTGCCACGCAGGGCGTCTTTGGGGATGGACATTTTGATCGGCGGCGAGTCGTTTACCCTGCGGCGCAGCAGGTTGATGTACCAGTCGACCGCGATGAGGCTCAGGTTGACCACCCGCACGTCCTTGCGGATGCCTTCCACTTCCTGGGCATACCAGAGCGGGTAGGTATCGTTGTCGCCGTAAGTAAAGATGATGGCGTTGGGTTCGCAGCTGTTCAGGAAGTTGGAGGCGTAATCGCGGGCGCCGGCATGGTGGATGCGGCTGTGGTCGTCGAAGTTTTGTGTGCCCATGAGCACGGGGGCGCTCAGGACAACGACGGAGGCCAGCGCCGCCGCTACCGGGCCGCTTTGCCCGATCCGTTCCCGAAGCTGTTCGAAGAGGGCGAGCACAGCCATGCCGATCCAGATACAATAGGTGAATATGGAACCCACCAATACGTAATCCCGCTCCCGGGGTTCGTTGGGCGGCTGGTTGGAATAGATGGTAATGCCGATGCCGGTGATGATGAAAAGGGCCAGCACGGCCAGCGCCTCGTTGTTCCGTTGCCTGAAATGGAAGAAAGCGCCGATGATGCCAAACAGGAAAGGCAGCAGGTAGTATTTGTTGCGCCCTTTGTCGTTTTTTATAGCGGGGGGCAGCTCGCTCTGGTTGTACAGGCGCCAGCTGTCCAGGAAAGAAATGCCGGAAATCCAGTGGCCGCTGGATTTATCCCAGGGGTAGAATCCCTGCTCGCCGTTCTGGCGGCCGGCGAAATTCCACATGAAATAGCGCCAGTACATCCAGCCCAGCTGGTAATTGAACATGAACTTGATGTTATCGGCCTGGTTGGGGCGGCCGGGAGGCAGAGGGGCATTGGGGTCGAGGCCCATCCATCGCTTATAGAGGGAGGGCCTGCCCTGGGTGTAATCGCCCATCCGGGGGAAGAGCATCTTATCGGCGTCGCGGTAGACGTAGGAAATCTTTTGGTCTACGATCTCATAGTGGCCGTCCACCTCGCCGTAGCGGTCTTCTGTTTCCGACTGGATGGGTTTGGCGTCGAAGTGCGGCCCCCGCAGCAGCGCGCGCTCTCCGTACTGCTCGCGGTTGAGGTAGGGAATGAGGCGCATGGCGTCCCGGGGATCGTTCATATTGATGGGCGGGTCGGCATTGGCGCGCACGACGATGACGCCGATCGTGGAAAAGCCGATGACCACCAGGGTAGCGCCGACGATCAGGTGCTGCAGTGCCAGGCTCCGCCTCTGGTGGGCGTAGCGCAGGCCGAGGAAGATAACGGCGCCGATGATCAGGAGGGTCGGAACAATGCCGGAATTGATGGGCAGCCCCAGACTGTTGACCGTAAACAGTTCCATAGCGCCCCACAGCTTCGGTATCCCGACGATCACCAGCGACTGAATGGCGACAATGGCCAGTGCCCCGGCACCCACGGCGGCAAGCGTGCCCTTCCAGGTGTGGTTTTCGTATTTCTTATAATAATAGAAAAGCGCCAGGGCCGGAAAGGTGAGGATGCTCAGGAGGTGAACCCCGATCGACAAGCCGGCGGCGTATATGGCAAAGAGGAACCAGCGGTCGGCCGACTGGTTGTCGGGCAGGCTGTACCATTTCATCATCGACCACAGGGTCAGCGTGGTGAAGAAGGTAGACATGGCGTACACCTCCCCTTCCACTGCGGAGAACCATACCGATGTGGCAAAAGCCGTAGACAGGCCGGCGGCCAGGCCGGCGCCCGCCAGGGCAACCGACTGCCCGGAATCCAGCGCTCCTTCCCGCCCCACCAGGGCGAGGCGGCCGAGAATGATGGTGACCCAGCAGATGAACGTTGCCGCAAAGGCCGTGCAGAGGCCGGACATGAGGTTGACCGCAAAGGCGATGTCGGCAGGGTCGTCGGAAAAGACCTCGGCAATCCAGGCGAACATGCGCCCGACAATCATGAACAGCGGCGCTCCCGGGGGGTGTACGACCTGCAGCTTGTAAGCGCCGAGGATAAACTCCCCACAATCCCAAAGGCTGCCGGTGCGTTCTGCCGAGAAGAAGTAGACCGTCATCGCGATGGCAAAAACCAGCCAGCCGGCAGCGGTATGTAGACGTTTCATTGATCCCATTGAGTGTTCCTGTTGTTTAATCTATCCCACCTTGCTGTAAAGTGCTGCGTATCAATTGCACTGTGGGTTTAACTAATTGAACTGCAAAAGTAAAAAATTATTGCTGATAAATTGTATCGCTCAAAATAAGGCAGATTGCAACAAAAGCCTTATTATCATCATCCTGTTGAGAGAATCCTCCCGACGGGCGATTCTATTTTTTTGAAAAACGATCCGCATGTTACTCAAATGGTTATTTACCGGCCTCATCATTTATGCCCTGTACAAATACTTCTTCGGCCCCAACGCGCTCGGCAGCGGAAGCAACGAACAGGAAAAGCAACACATCGATTATGAACAACCGCCCCGGAAAAAGGCCGCCGGCAGCGAGGAAGACGAATACATAGATTATGAAGAAGTCGACTGAAGCGCCGGAGGAATTCCCGATCGGGCAACTGGTGCTGTACAAGAACAACCAGCTCATCGCCTTCAACAAGCCGGCCGGCCTTCCGGTACAGGAAGACAAGACCGGCGACCGGGCACTGATCAACCTGGGAGAGATTTACTGCAAGTCGAAGCTTCACCTCGTTCACCGGCTCGACCGGCCCGCCAGCGGGGTTACGCTGTTTGCGAAAACAAACGGAGCGCTGGTGAGCCTCAACGAACAGTTCCGGCAACGGCAGGTGGAGAAAACCTACCTGGCGGCCGTACAGGAAAAGCCGCCCAAGGATGAAGATACCCTGACCCACTTCCTGAAGAAGGACGGAAGGAGCAACCGGGCCCTGGCATACGGGCAGGAGCAGCCGGGCAGCAAAAAAGCCGAACTGGCCTACCGCTACCTGGGCAGCACCGACCACTACCACCTGCTGGAGATCAGGCTGCACAGCGGCCGCCACCATCAGATCAGGGCACAGCTGGCGGCCATCGGCTGCCCGATCAAGGGCGATGTCAAATACGGCGCCCGGCGCGGCAACCCCGGCCGGTCCATCCACCTGCACGCCTGGAAGCTGCGCTTCCTCCATCCGGTGTCCGGCGAATGGGAAGAGGTGGTGGCCCCGCTGCCGGAGGGCGACCCGGTCTGGCAGGCCCTCCTGGAAAAAATATCATAATATGGAGACCCTCCTGAAGTATTTCCCCAAGCTTACGGAGCTGCAGCAGCAGCAACTGGCCCGGCTCGGCCCGCTCTACCAGGAGTGGAACCAGAAGATCAACGTGATCTCCCGGAAGGACATCGACAACCTCTACGCCCACCACATCCTCCACTGCCTGGGCATCACCCGGCTGATCCACTTCGCGCCCGGCGCCGAAATCCTGGACCTGGGCACCGGCGGCGGCCTGCCCGGCATCCCCCTGGCCATCTTTTTCCCGCAGGTGGCCTTCACCCTCGTCGACGGCACCCGGAAGAAGATTTTGGTCGCCGAGGAGATCATCGGCACCCTCGGCCTGGCCAATGCCCGGGCCCGCCACATCCGGGCAGAGGAGCTGAAACAGAAGTTCGACTTCGTCGTCTGCCGGGCAGTGGCCAGCCTCGACAAGCTGGTGGGCTGGAGCTTCCCCCTCATCAAATCCCGGCAGCAGCACGCCCTGCCCAACGGCCTGATCACCCTGAAGGGCGGCGACATCAAGTCCGAGATCAAAGCCCTGCCCCGCGGCTCCTATACCGAGGTATATCCGCTGTCCGACTTTTTTGACGAGGCGTATTATCAGGAGAAATATATAATATACGTTCAACGGTAAGGCTGCCAACAGTACTGTTGCCCATCCTGTCCATCTTGTAAATCCTGTCTGTTCAGCCTCCCTCAATCCCTCCAAAGGGGGGAGGTGCCAAAACCAGGCAGCAAACCTTGTCCATCCCGGACTGTTCCCCACGCCCAAAGACCCGCCCATCCTGTAATCCTGTTCATCCTGTCTACTCCAGCCTCGTCATGTCCAGTTAGTCAAAAACTCGTCTATCCTCGTCCGTCCACACCGGATACCAGCCACCCTCGTCAATAATCCTAACCCCTCCACGAATAATCCTCGTCCGGCTTTCCGATTCCTCGTCTTTTTTTCGTATTTTTGGAAGCCTTTTTCAGAACACAGCCAAGAAACTCATCCTATGTCTTTTGAAGTAGAAGGAAAACTCCACAAGAAGTACGAGACCGAAAACAAGACGGACTCCTTCCAGGCCAGAGAATTCGTCATTCTGGTGGAAAGCGGGAACTACCCCCAATACGTTAAATTCCAGCTCGTCCAGGACCGCTGCGCCCTGCTCGACCCCTTCGAGGAAGGGGAGGAAATGAAGGTCCACTTCGACCTCCGGGGCCGGGAGTGGCAGGGCAAGTATTTTACTAACCTCAACGCCTGGCGCCTGGAAAAAGCGAGCGCCCAGGCAGCGCCCCCCCCGGCGGCCGACAGCGGCGGCGGCTTCTTCCCTTCGGCGGAGAACGAGCCGGCATCGGATGGAGGGGGAGGAGGAGACGCGGCGGATGATGACTTGCCGTTTTAGGAGGCCTCAGTGTTTTTTGCCGTTCGCGAGAGACTGTAGCCTTGATGTGGCATAACCCGAGGTCGTGCAATAGGTATATGTAGACAGGATCAACAAGATTATCAGGATATATACATCCTTATTAAGCAAGCCGCTACATCTTATTAATCTTGTTAATTTTGTTAATCCTGTTAATCCTGTCTACTTTTGGGTTTTTCCGGCGTTTAACAGGCATGAAGATATTCGCTATTACATTACTGGCTACCCTCTTTTCCGCCGGCACGCTCCCCGCCCAGGCACTCGCCGGCGCCGCCACGCGCTGGAACGACAGCTTCACCGAATGGCTCCTGTATATCACCGATGAGGAGGCGGAAGGCGAGCTGCGCCACCGCTGGCCCATGCAGGACGACTGGACGGAATGGCAGTACCGCCTGGGCGAATCCACCGGAACGATCAAGCTCAAATGGCGGGAAGACCTCAATGAATGGGAGGCCCGGGGCGACAACCATATCGCCACCGCCCGCACCGTCTGGCGCGGCAACTTCCGCGAGTGGCGCATCGCCGACGGCAACCATACCCTCACCCTCTACAGCCGCTATGGCAACATCTGGGACGAATGGACGGTGCGCAGCAGCTCCGCCGGCCAGTTTGAAATGTACACGAGTTTCGAGGGCGACCCAAGGGACTGGGTGATCGTTGATGAGTTGGAGGAAACGGTGCCGTTGGCCACGAAAATGCTGATGATGCATGTGGTACTTTTTCAGAGTACGCCGAAGCAGTGAGGCGGGAGCTTGTGGCAGCCAGGTTATTGGTTATTCGCTTTCTTTGTGGCCAGCTAAAATTGGTTATTGGGCCTACCTTTGGACCACCAGCCTGCCCACTTTTAATCCTTCTCTGCTCAACAGCCGCACTGTATACCATCCTTCTGCAAGATGAGTGATGTCCACTTCCGCTTGCCCTTCTTCTAATGTCAATTCCCGATAAAGAACGGCTTTCCCCTCACTATTACATATTTCCAGGGCAGCTCGTGTGGCGCTGCCAAATCCGGTGTCAAGCGTCATTTTTCCGGCAGCGGGGTTGGGAAAGATACGGAGGGCAGGTTGCCCGGGCCGTTCTGCCTGCACGGAAGTTACCGGATGGCAACGCGATTCGATGCAGCCGTCAGCACTTACTTTGAGCAGCCAGGCATGCGATTTCAGGCGTTGTTCTTCTTCAATATATTCCCGGCTGTAGCCACAGGCCACTATGCTGCCGGACGGAAGCGCTTCCACATCATGCAGCGCATTTTCAGAGCCAAACTCCGGATGGGAAAAAGCCGTGTCCAGCCGGCTCCAGAGGATATCTCCTTCAGCTGAGATCTTGTACAGTGCACCTTGCAGGTTGAGGCCGCTTTCGTCCAGCATCCAGCCGGCGGCTGCCCAGCCGCCGCCGGGAGTGGGCGCGAGGTCGAAGAAGGCGTTGAAAGCGGAAGTCGTAGGAGGGTTCGCCTGAAAGCTCCAATCCATATTCATGAGGCTGTCCAACTTGACAATAAGAGGCTTGTTCCCAACTAAAGAACCCCCGAGCAGCCTTCTTTCTGTACTGACATATATCCATCCACCGTCAGCAGTGGGCCTCAACACACCAATTCCCGAATGCTCCCACTCCATTGGAGGTTCCCAGGACCACTTTTCATTTCCCAGGCTGTCGACCGCAAAAATGATGCCCCTAAGCCATTGTTGTGAATGACGTGAACTACAGTGGGAATAATATAAGTAGAGGGCGGACTGGCGCTCCTGTAAGCTACGCCGGGCTGGCCTTCAGTTGCCTGTCGGCTTCCGGCTAGTTGTTGAAGCAAGGCTTCCGTAAGTTCATCTGCACCGCAGGATGTTTGTTGTTGAGTAAATGCATGGCTAAAACAAAAAGAGAATCAGGTCTCAGGAAACTGGCGCCGACAATGAGTAATGCTAATGAGTATTTGAGGAAGCCTCCAATAATTTTCTACAATAACCCTCTCAGGATAAGGTTTATTGGGGGGGGGGGGGGCAAAACTTTTTTCAACTTTAACACATTTTAATGTTGGGGTTGTTTGGCTTTTTTTGCAATTTGGGATACCACCCTTTCTTAAAATTTGTTTTTATGGCTTCCAACCTCCCGGTTAACTTCCCTCCCCTCATTAAATTTTATTATATACAATTCCCCCACCTTTACTCCGTATTTTAACTCCACAC
>JAGFJD010000315.1 GCA_024102975.1 Phaeodactylibacter sp.
CTGTTTTACGTGCTTCAGGATTCCGACGGCCGGGGGCTGATCCGCCCCGATACTTTTGAAACCATGCTGTACGATCCCCGCCTGCGGACGGCCTGCCTGGGGCTGATGCAGCAGCGGCTCGGCCGGATCAACGGCATGGGGCAGCTTTCGCCGGATGCCCTCGCCGGGCTGTCCCAGCTCATGTTGAACGACTTTGCCGCCCTCCCCCGGCCCGCCGGCATCACCCTTGCGGGCGATGAACCGGATGCGGCGCCGCATCCGGATTCGATCCAATTGTTCCAGTCCGTCTCCACCGGCCTGCGGGCGCTCAACCGGGTGCTGGAGTTCAAGATCTTCATTGACCCGGATAACCCGCAAAGGCTCATATCCCTGAAACAAAAACACCCGGGCCTGCAGTACGTGCCTGAGATTTCGGGGCATTGCATGGACCTGTTGTACTACCTGGAAGCCGGGCAGCACCGCCCGGCGGTCAGCGCCACGGTCCGTTTGCTTACCGCGATGAGCAAGCAACTGGGCCCTCCGGAAGAAGAAGAGCCGCCAAACAGCCGGGCGGACATCCCCCTGGCCCGTTTCCTGGCCAACTACGGCGACTTCATCGCCGGGCTGGTGGACGCCAGGAACAAGGAAGAACTCCAGTACCTGATGCGCAGCCTGGCGGAGGATCCCGGCAGTTCGCGCACCAAGCGCACCCACGCCCTGTCAGTGAGCTTCAACGCCTACCTGGGCGTATCGGCCGGCCAGGAATGGCTGGCCCGCCGGCAGGGCGATACGACCCTGCGCTCCAGCTACTTTGCCGTGGCGCCGTACCTGCCCGTCGGCTTTTCCTTAAGCTGGCTGATGTTCAAAAAGAAAAACCGCCCCCAGTCGTTCAGCCTCCACCTGATCGGCGTCGACCTGGGCGCCATGCTCACCTACCGCCTGGAGGAAGAGGAAGCGCTCGGCGACTTCAAGCTGTCGGCCAAAAATATGGTCAGGCCCGGCGCCCAGCTGCAGTGGAACATCCAGAAAACGCCCTGTTTCGTGGGCGTGGGCTGGCAAACCGGCGCCCAGTTCCGGGAGGAAAACGGCGGGGAGTTCGCCCTGCGGTCGAACCGCTTGTTCCTTTCTGTGGGGCTGGACGCGCCGGTCCGGACGTTGTTTGCGAAATAGGGGGGAGGCATATTACCCCAACACTCCGGCTTTTCCGGGTACGCTCACTCGGGGAAAGCTTCGGAGGCCCATCGGGCGCACAGGTTGTCAAAGGCCGGACAGTGCCATCGTCCTGGCAGCCATCCGTTTGCCTGCCTGCAGGCGGCACACATACACCCCATCGGGCAGGCCGTCCGGCCTCCATTTCCGTTCGTGTACGCCGGCACGCTGCCGTTCGTCCACCAGCCGTTCCCTTCTCTGCCCAGGGCGTCTGACACGGATAGCTGCACAAAACCCGTAACTATTTACCACATAGGCCACATCAGGCAGTTCTCATAGGCCACAGTAGCCGTGGCCTATGTGCCCTACTGTGAAAACGCTATGTGGCCTATGTGGTTAAACAAAAGACCTAAACAGTCACCAAAATCCGCTCCGGGGATCGAATAACGGATTGTGGTGGAAGCGCCAGCCGGATTGGGTTCGTCCTGCCCCGGGAAAAAAGTGTGTGCACTGAGTTCCGGCGCATCCGAAAATTCTTTGGCATTGCTGGCCACGAATTCATGTTTTCCATAAAAAGCGATGAACAATTTCGCTGATTTTCTCTTTTACCATCAATCATTTCCTCTACCGATAAACAAGCACATTTTTCCATAACGGGCCACCTGCCCGGCCTGTCCGGGTTGTGCCATCAAACCATTACCTATGCGGTTTTTATTTACTGTCGCGCTCTTTTGCCTGTCCTTTTGCCTGGCAGCTCAGGACTTTGAAGAATTCTCCGAGCTGTCCAATTCTCCGGTGTACCAGCCCAACTTTACCTCCGTTGCCACCGAGGAGGGGCTGATCTACGGCATCAATGACGCCACCGTCAACACCATGGTGTTTTACAAGATCAACCGGGAGGGGCAGATCACTGCTGCCATTGGCCTGGATTCCACTTGTTGTGGGTATTACGGCGACCTTTTCGTCAGCGAGGGGCGCTATTTTTTTGATGGCCTGCGGCTGGATACGCCAGCCACGCGGCTGCTGCTCGAGCTGGATGAGGATCTGAATGTGCTGCGGGAAACAGAGTGGGAGGACGTGGCGCCCACCGTATCCGGCATGAGTATATGGCAGGTCACTTCCGGCCTTCGCAATTTCAACCGTGGCGCCCGCAAAGTGGTGGGCGATACCCTCTACGCCGTTGTGCCCTACCTGCTGCCGCTGGCTTTCAACCGGCCCTACACCCAGTACGAGATGCTCGGGCTGGACGGGGAGGTGTACTATGTGCGGGATATGAAAAGCATCGATTCCCTGTATGTGCACTATTACTCTACCATGGGAGAAGATGCATTCTACCTCTTCGGTTTTATGGCAGGCGAAACGGTGCCCGGCGGCAACGACGGCGGCAGCTTCGGCGGGCTCATCGGAAAGTTCGGCCTGAGCGACGGGCAGGTGACCGGCACGACCTGGTTCGAGGGCAACTTCCTCGGCAGCGGCACGGACGGCTGCATGGGCCAGTACTTCGGCGGGAAAGTGTATGCCAGTTCCTTCACCAGCTCCACCCTGCAGGGCGCGCCCTACGGCGGCACCGGCTGCCCGGAGCGGACGGTGGCCATCGAGGTCTTCAACGAGAACCTGCAGTTCGAACGCGGCTACAACCTGCCCACCTGCGGTTTCCTCACCAACGGCGGCCGGGCCTTTGCCGTGGATGAGGAGGGCTACATCTACTACGCCAATTACAACAACCAGGAATTCGTCACCTACCTCTTCAAATTCGACAGCCTGCTCAACGTCGTCTGGATGAACACCTACGACATGGGCTTTCCCTATGCCATCAAGCTGACGCCCCGGGAAAACCACCTGATCGTCGATGGCCTTACGGATGTATTCAACCCCACCCTGCGCATCTTCCGCGTGGATACGGAAAGCGGCGGCGTGGTGAGCACCACGGAGCTGCCCGGCGCCTTCGCTCCGGCATTCCACCCCAATCCCACTGTCGGCCCGCTCCGCCTGAATGCCCCGCCGGAGCGCCCGCTGCGGGTGCAGGCATATAGCCCGGACGGCCGGCTGCACGGCGCTTACCGGGTGGAGGACGGCACGCTGAGCCTGGACGCCCTGCCTGCCGGCGTGTATTTCCTGCAGGTGAGCGACTGGGAGAGCGGCGCTTGGATAGGGGCGCAGCAGGTGGTGAAGCGGTAGGGGAGAAGCGGGAAGGCCTCGGGGTGCGTTGTGGTTTTATCACATAGGGCACATAGGGTTTTCACATAGAGCACAATAGGGGCGGACCAGGTGTGTACCGGGGCATGGCTTGCCTGGGGGCAGCTGTGGCTGGTTTTATGTTCAGGCTGCCGGAAGGTGGGGCTTATCACATAGGGCACATAGGGGTTTGGTTTGACGCCCTCCGGCAATTTCCACATTTGGCGAGGCAAAACTATGGAACCCGTCAAGCCCCAAAAAAATTAGAGCGTGGCGACGACTTATAATGCGTGGAACCGAACGGCATATCTATGAAGCAAATTACCGCCATGCATTTTAGCGGTCTCAAATAACCCCCGAAAAATCGCATTTAACCTCACAATTGCAGGAGCATTTTTCGGTAGCCTTGATACTTGGTCCCAATATCTTATTGACAGCCTTTTATAATTTTTGGCGTTTTTCACCCAATTCTTTTATCGGGTAATTATTGCAAAGCTGTTTATGGGTCGTTTCCTAATATTTGGTGCGGAACACCTCCCTAACATAATGGTGTTGGTGCATTGTTCTGCATGAGTTGCTCTGAAAAATTCCCTCAATCCTCCATCAACAACTTACATGGCGTCGGATCAATTGCCGTGAGCATACCACGATTCATGTGGTTGAACTTGACAATGGCCTGGCCAGCGGATAAGTTCTTGGCTTTATTCCAGAGACTCTCATCTACTCCTCCTACGGTGCGTTTCAAGCGGCTAATCACGTTGGCGTCACTGATTTTATGCAGGATAAAGTTGTTCAGCAGTGCCAATACGTCGTCGGGCAGGTGTTGCGGCAATTGGGTAACGAAGGTTAGGCCGAGCCAGCGCTTACGCCCTCTTTTGGCAATGCTCGCAACCTGTTCGTAGAGATTGCGCATTTTATCTATTCGCTGATTGGATAGAAATTCGTGTGCTTCTTCGATAACTACCATGACTTTGCGGATATCGCTCTCAGTGGTCGATTTTTTGCCATTGTGCTTGTCCTGAACATCCATCAGTCCTTTGAGTAATTCTGCTATTACAAGATTCCGGATTTTGGTACTCTTGGTATCACTTAAGTCCAGTATTGTCACTGTACCGGGTGTAGTAAGTTCTTCGAAATTAAAGGGCTTGGCTGTTGGGTTGTCGAAGATTTTCAACCGGATCCATAAACCAAATTGCCCTTGGACGGCTCTCCAACTCGCAACGTTATCGCTTTTGAAATCTGCGTCTTTAAAAAAGGAACGAAATTTATTTTGTTCTTCTTTGGTTTTGTGCTTAATCCACTGAGAAGGGAATGTGAGATTTTCTCCATCGATAAGCTCTTCCTTTGCAGCTTTCTTTTGGCAAGCAGCAATTACATCATACAATAATCTGAGGTCGAGCTTATAGTATCCGCGTTCAAACTCGTCTAAATCGTATTCAAGTTTCTTTTCTGATTCATTAGCCGGGAAAATTTTTAGTCTTCTTAAAACACTCCTCGCAATATCGTACGCTTTGAGAAACCTCTGCTGTTGAGCATCATTAAAACCAAGTATTTCCATCACACTGTAAGGTGAGAGGTGTTCAAAACTAAGGGTAAAATTCTCGACATGAGGGTGGCCTGGGTTTGTTGTCTCATCCCCCACCAGCTTGAGTATTTTGGTATTCTTGACCCCTTCAGGGGAAATCCCCCTTCGTTCAAGAATCTTTAACATGGTCGGGTTCTCGGAGGGGTGATCGATATGAGTATATTCTCCCTCTGTATCAATCAATATGGTGGCAATACCATTCTTCTGAAAATGGTTGACCATGCCGGAAACCGTCGTAGATTTACCGCCACCTGTGGTTCCTAATATGCCTATATGCCGCGGCAGAACGGATTTCTTTTGAGAGGGTACCTTCACCATCATATTCTCATGTCCAATGGCGCGGCCAAGAACAATTTCGCCGGTGAGGTTTAGCGTTAAGCGGGACTCCTCTGAAGAAAGAGGAAAAACCGGGCTGTTAGGAAGTGGGCGAAATCGGGGAGTTTCCATGATCCCATTGATTATTTCCCCCAGCAGTTCTACCATTACCCGACCATGGTATTTTGGCATGAACATCATTCCGTTCGCCGCCGTCGTCACAATCACAGCAGAGTCGCCACGGATTCCGTCCGGTTCAAAGAATGGACCTTTTACCACAATCCCCTGGTAAATACGTCCGTCTCCTTCATTGGAGGCGCCAATTCGTACCAGGGCCTGTGCAGGGAGGTCTCTAAGGCGTTCTTTTGGCACCACAACGGAAACGAGATTGTCTTCGCTTCCCGATACGTCGAACATGGTGACGCCAACGCGGCCGTCGTTCGCGGGAGGTTCCATGATCCCACCGACTCTTTCGATTTCCTGCTCCAGGATGTTGTCGTATTGGATAGTATTGTTCAGATTTTCATTTTTCATTTTATCTCCATTTTCTTTAAAAAATTCATTTCGTTTACCGGTTGCGCGTTTCTCGTTCGCCTAAGAAACGGAAAGGTTGACCTGCTTCGGCGTAAGCCTGCCGGATGCTTGCAAAGAAGGTTTCCGGGTGGAAGGTAGAATAGCAAATCTGGTCGGCCAGATCAATCAGCATGGGAAAACCACGGTGCTCCTGCAGCAACCCGTCTGCGATTGCTATTAGGACGGCAGTATGCACATGATCTCGATGCGCATAGAAAAGATAAGGAGGCGCTATACTTGAACATTTGAACAACCCAACGACAACCTGATCACCGTACTTTTCTGCAAAATCCAGTTGCATCCCGCGCATTGGCTCCCGGGCATTGCCATTTTCGATGATTTTCAATAGAGCCGATTTTGCAGTATCTATAAGCACGAATTCTAACGGTTCGAGGGCATTTCCAATGGTTATCAAATGACGGCTGCTCGTCGCACTGGGTACAAAAACAAACCTTTGATGTTCAACCAGCCTGCCCAGCAGGTCCAGGGTGGTTCTTGTGACCTCCTCTTTACTTGCCCAAAAGTTCACTAGTAACTCATACGGAAATGGGTTGCCATGACCCATACGCCATTGTGACTTTGCCTCGTTCATCAAGATTCCTCTTTCTGCATAAGCCATCAACCCTCTTTGGGCAAGAATGCTGAATCGCCCTGCATCTTCATCTTCCACCCCTTGACCGCCCCGTTTTTTTCTTGCCTCCAGAAGCTGCATCACCTCTTCCACCATGTTATCTCCGCGCATATTTAAATCTCGCCGGAATAAACGGTGTGCATAGGAGCCGAAGTGCCCATCATAACTCACCAAACAAACACCGATTTGAGTAATAGTCACAGGCAGGGTGTCATGGGTAACCCTTGTGGCGTCTACAGCCGTTACGCCTCCGTTAAATAGCAACCCACCATGGGCCTTCTTAATTTGCTCTAGGGTAAATTTTTGTATCCCCGAAAATGGCAGCTCCGGATGATCCTTTTTCAATTGAGGCAAAATTACATTCCGGATGGTTTGAATGGCAGCTTCTTCCTGCCTTACCGCCTGGAGCACTTCACGTTCAATGCGATTATAAACATCGGAAAGGTCAAGTTCAATGTTCCACTTACCCAAATCCAAAGAATCAATAATAGCCTCCTCAAATTCCTTTTGGCCTGATTTGGATAATTGCCCCTGAAATTGATCTGCTGATGTTGAAATCATTTTCGATGCTTTTATTTCATATTTCCGGCTGACATTTGAAAGTTCGACAGATTCTGCCGTTTTTTTTGTCGGCCTCATATTTTGATGCCCCACTCCTCAGCCAACGTCATTCCTCCTGACAAGTATTTCGCAAGATGTTTTGCGTAAGAACCAGCTAAAGTTGAAGGCAATCCAAAGTCAGTTGCCAGTAAACTGAATGCCTGGCGAAAGATGGGCTCATACCGTTTTTCCGGCTTCTGCTTTTTCAAACTCGATACCACAACATGGAAAGGCGCCAAGAACTCGAACGCCAGGGCGTCTGTCCGCCCTTCGGTACTCCTTACCTGGGTTCGCTCATAAGCAGTGATGCCACTGCTGTCAAGCGCATGGGTAAAAAATGGGGAGGGAAGCTCCGAAACAACGAACGCCAGCCTCTCTTCGATTGTAGGCAGGCGCTTCCCATCCAGAATTTCCAGTATGGAATCACCATATAACTTCAGATAATTGATACGCGGCAGATGATAGTCAAGCAGGAAATGTGCCAACTCATGCGCAATGGTAAAACGGCGTTCTTCCCGCTCGTCCGTGCCGTTGACAAAAATGATTCCGTGTCCTCCGCGCGCCAGCAGGAAGCCATGAAGCGCACAATTATCTTTGTCTATCCGGGCAGGGAAATGATTTGCCTGTATCCACTGATTGACATGATCAATTTCCAGCCCAGGGATTAGATCAATGTGAAGGGGCAAGTTGCTAAACGCAATGGCGCGCTCAATATCAACCGGAAAAGTACGGTACGGCAGTAAGGGCTTCCAAAAGTCCTCCGCCACTTGTTTAACCTTCGGATGTATCCCCTTTTTCCTCATGTCTGATCTTCAGATGATGTATCGTTTTTTTCCCTGGCGGCAGCCAGGTAAGTATTCTTGAGAGGCAAAATGCGGGAATTTTTTTCTATCGAAAAAATTGCCGAAGCCGCTACTTTTTTGAGCATATTGGCGAACAGAAAGGCATCAATACACGCATAGTTTGCTATAGTTTGAAGCGTCTCAATAAAGTTTGAGGATTGGGTATCTATCCTGTGGCACAAGGCGAGTTTTAAGAGACTTTCCTCATCGCAGTTGAGTTCCTCTGCCAAATCGGCCCATTCAAAACCTTTGGATTGCATGTAGGTCTTCAAAGAATGCGCCAGGTATTTTTCATCACGCCCTGCGCGGTTAAGCAAAAAAATCTGATCTGGCGATAACTGTTTCATAGATATTGTTCTCTGATCTGTTGTTTGATAGACTCCCAGCCCTTGCGTTGCAAGTGTTTGCCAATCCGATCTTTATGTCGCTTCACCACCGAGCGCTGTTCTTCCCTTGAAAGATGTTCGATCTTGAGCGCCTTGGCAAATTCTTCCGTACTTCGAACGCCCATTTCCATCATCTTCGCAATTATGAAATCGGTGTGGTCTAGCGTCAACTCTCTCAGCTTGGACAAATATTGTTCAATGGCTTCCGTTTCCATCTCGGGATTGGAGGTCTCTTCTATTGTTCTATTCCCATGCGAAGTCCAATCTTCGACAAGAACCGTCCAGTTTTTTTTATACCCCTTCCGGTTGAGGCTGTTTTTCAAATCTCCGGCAGCATCCATGACCAAATAGCCGAGAAGTGTTTTCTTCTGTGGGTCAAACTTTTGCGGTGCCTCTGCAAATCGTTCGATGGATTGAAAAGCAATTTCACGGATTTCATCTTCATCAGTGGTGAGGTATTGCTTTTTCAGTCTTGCAATTAAAGGCTCATAGCACAGCATGAACAGTTCTGAGAGAGCAGTCGGGTCGGGTGGATCTGAGGAGAGACGTCTGGTTAGTTGCAGGGTATCGGGTGTCGCTTCCATCTCGTCAGGATTTATTTCCGCACAAAAGTCATAATAGCTTCCGTTTTCATGCGATTAGCAAGACTATTCCCCCTTGAATCGCTGGGCGGTGGCAGGTAACGTTTCGTAGCCAGAATGGGCCGTTCTTCTACTTCTCCAAACTGGAAGCCGACCAAACGGGCAGCATTTTTAAATATCTGGGTATTGCTGATCAGCAAGCCTGATGAATAGGAGTCTGCCAGAACTACGGTCATTCTTCCTCCTGCTTTCAATACCCTGAAAAATTCTTGAGAGATTTCAAACAAATCTACGCTGTAACGTTGCAGAACGCTTCGAACTTTGGGCTTTAAATCTGGTATATGCTTTACTTTCCGATGAAGTTCCTGGATGAGCACATCATCTAACGCTTTGTCCGGGACGCGATCCAACCCTATACTTTTATCGCGGAGCAAGCGGAGAGCAGGAAGAGAATATCCCAACCAAACCAATGCTAAACGATGACCGCGGAAGTAATCAACGGCTGTGAAATACGGAGGGGAAGTCATGATATAATCAATGGACTGATCGGCAATTGAATCCATGCGCTTGGCGTTTCCTTCCCTGACAGAGGCTAAGCCAGTTCCGGGATTAGCATTTAGAATCCTGCAAACCTGGTACACCGATCTTTCAAATTCCGGGAACACCTGAAAATCATTCTCCTCCGTCACTTTATGGGGTCGACTGTGGGATATATCCCTGCCCAGTGAGGCACCTCTTCCTTTGGTAACAATTAGCCGGCTCAAAGCTACGCGGAGCACATCGCTTTCCGGTTCGCTCAAGGGATAAATAAGACTGCTCAGCCTTCGCAGATCGTCTGCCTGATCTTTGGCAAACCAAAAACGCACGAATTTGGCGGTTTCTGGCTCATTATCCATCCATGGGAGTTCAGGCATATCTTGCATCTCACGAACTTGCTCATGTACCCGGTCTGCAAGGCTTAACACTTTATTGGTATCTACACGCCTATTCCATACACCCGAGATCAGCAAAGCCATCGGATCCACATCGAAACCGATCCCTTTGCACCCAACCATCCCGGCGATTTTAAGCGTGGTGCCCGATCCCATCATAGGATCAAGAACGACAGCCCCTTTGGATAATGACTCTAAGCGTCGCAATGCAATTTCCGGCGCCATCCGGGCCGGGAAAGGGTGGATGGTTTTTAACGACATGTTATTTGTAAATTCTTATTTGGTGGAATTTTTTCAATTGCTTTTGAATCATCAAGGTCAAATTTATTATCCTATTATGAAAAATTGACTTGGGTCAGATCATGTCTTCACAAATTTCTTTTATTTCTATTCTCCCACAACTCATGTATAGCAACCAACCCGTTTAAATATGAATAATCTCCCTAACCCTTATTCCTGGACTAAAACCAGCCCCCCCTATTTACTAAAAGAGAAGCAACCCAAGTCAGAGTATTCTCATTCATCTTTACCCATACCTGGAAGTCTACTTTCCCCCATTTCGTCCTTGTGTTGCTATTTGTTTGACAAGCTCCCAAATCTAACACTGTATTCCCCAAGGCGCAAGAGAAGCCATCAATTTTTTTCCAAAGCGAGGTGTTTGGGTGCCAGGTGTCCGGGTTGTCGGTTATTTATTGTCTGTTCCTCGTTCATCCTTCGACAAAATGGCCATCCATCACCTGGGTTCGTCGAAGATGCTCCTCAAGCCGGCAGGCAACGGCGCATACCTCCGCCCCCCCCCAATCTAACACTGTATTCCCCAAGCCATAAGAGAAGCCATCTGTTTTTTCCTATAGCAAAGAGCTTTGGCGTTTATGTTCTTCACAGGATCACAACCACCCATTCCGCATTACCTTTTTCATTTTATCGTGCAATATTCTGCCATTCTCCTTCCAGAACGTGCCTGCGGAGTACCCATCGAACCCAAGATGCGGCGCACATAGCAAATAGGAAACGAACGTACCATTCTTGTATAATTCATAAAGCAGAGGCAGCCCTTTAATTCCTCTTCCCGGCACATCATTGGCATTCAGGATCACTTTACTGTTACTGTCGAATTCCGGCAGCAAGTAATCCTTAATGGCCTGGACCGAGGAATTGCCGGCAGCAATTATCAGCCTGGGGTTTACCGCCGTAATTTCCCGAACCAGAAATGCCCGGGCTGCTTTTTCCCTTACCTTTCCCCATTGCCGTTCTTTCTCCAGGCGTTCAACGGAAACCTGCGGCGCAAAATGGCAGACATCCGTAATGTAAATCCTCTCCAGGACATGATACAGCGCCTTTTTATCCTGCTGGTTGAATATTTTGCTGCGGGTATCGTCATCGGCGAGAAAATGAACCGTCCTGGTCCAGATATCCCGGATGCTGTTGCTTTTTATTTTACTGCCACGGATGCTGAAATCGGAGTAGTATTTTCTTTCCGCAAATTCATAGACGTACTGGTAGTCGTAGTTTTCTACATGGGGCTCCGCCTGAATGATCATGATGTCTCTTATCCGTTCGGAGTGGTCTCCGATCCTTCCTATCCAGCCGGGAAAGTCAAACGCCCAGCCCTCCTCCTCGAATTTTTGGTAAAAGCTCTCATCGATCACCCTCCTGTCAATCAGCGGCCGGAATTGACGGCTTACCTCTTCTTTTCCTTGTCCTTTAGGCACCCGGTTGTTAAAATTCAGGGAAGTGTCTTCTGAAATCAGGTGTTGGCAAATTGCCGCTCCGAATTTGTCCTCAAGCAGGTTAAAGAGTAGCTGCCTTCGATCCCTTAGTGCTTTCATCTTTTATTTTTATCAGATCTTGTAAAGCCAGGGCCGTGTGGAAGGCCGGGTCATGACAAGGTGCCATTGTTTTACGGAAAAAGTGCCGCGAGGTTGCGTTCCGGGCCCGATTAAGCGCTAAGGGGAAGCCCTCGCCTAGCTCACAAGGTGACATCTTTTTTCGGAGGCACGGAGAAAAAAGGTGTCATCTTGTGAGACTTCTTCCGAAATGACACCTGCCTTTTTCGTTCCTCAAAAGCCAGATGTCACCTCGTCATCACGTATTTGTAGGCAGCCTACCGCACCACGCTCACCTTCCCCGCCACAAACCCCGCATCCCCAATCAGCCTATACCAGTAAATACCTTCCGGCAGGCCCGTCCCGTCGATCACCACTTCGCCGCTGGTGATACGCTCATACGTGCGCACCCGCTGCCCGTTCAGGGCGCTGACTTCCAGGCGGAAGGTTTTCCCATCCGGGTTGTCGAACGCCAGGCGCGTCTGCTGCCGGAAGGGGTTGGGATAGAGCTGCACCTGCAGCTGCCGGGCGTAGGGGCTGTCGGCGCCGGTCAGCGCGTACTCCACGCAGCCGTCGACGATGCGGGGGATGGTCCGCTCCTGGTTCTCGTTGATGATGTCGATGATCTCGTCGATGCAGATAAAGTTGTCGGGCTGGCCGGCGTAGAAGACCCGGCAGAGGGGCAGGAATTCGCTGTTCTTCCGGATCAGGGAATCCTCGAACGACAGGCCGATGACCTGCCGGCCGTTCCCCATGGGGTCCATGGGGTAGATGGCCGGGTCGACGAGGTTTTCAACCCGCATGATGTTCAGGCCGCTCATGGTGAACTGGTAGCCGTTGACCTTGGAGCGGGGGTTGCGGATACCGATATCGATGAAGGCGGAGTCGAAGTCGGCGTTGATGATGGACAGGGAGACGGTGTCGTTGGTATTGGTCACGCCGTCGGGAAAGTTGCAGTGGTCGTGCACGCCGTAGCCCTGGTGGGTGTGGGCGGTGCCGTAGTTGATGCAGCTGGCCAGCAGGGCGGCGTCGTAGACGGTGACGGCGCCGTCGGCGTTCAGGTCGTTGCAGGGGGCCGGGGCGATGTCCTGGGCGAGGATTTGGACGGCGTATTCGCGGGCGTCGGCGATCTCCTGCTGGCCGTTCAGGTCGAGGTCGCCGTGCAGGGCCAGGCCGCCGCAGTCGCCGTTGCAGTCGAGCTGGACGTTGCCGTAGGGGGCGCCGGTGCAGTCGACGTAGGGCGGGCAGTCGTCCACCACGGTCATTTCCAGTTTGCCGGAGCTGCGGTCCAGGATGACGCAGGCCTGGGCCCAGTTGTTGAGGGTATCGCGTTCGATGTGGCCGAGTTTGTCGGGGGCGTTGTCCCAGTTGACGCGGGTGACGAAGGTGTAGGCGCCGTCGGGGATGTCGGTCACGTCGACCCACTGGCAGGGCAGGCTGGAGCTGTAGACGTCGTAGCAGCCGGCGGTGATGCCCATGTTGCCGCATCCGTATTTGGGGGTGCCGGTGCTGCAGCCCAGGTCGATGACGCAGAAGCCGTTCTTGAAGCCGATGGGGATTTCCGTGCCGTTTTCGGTGAAGAGCAGGTATTCGGCGTAGCCGTCGTAGTGGAAGTGGTTGTGGCAGTTGTTCCAGGTGAACTGGTTGTTGTCGTAGGCCGGCTGGCCGATGTAGTAATCCAGCTCGCCGATGTTCCCGATCCAGGTGGTGAAGCGGATGATGTCGCGCATGCCATATCCCTGGAGGCATCCTTCCTCGATGAGGCAGGGGTCGTCGGACAGGATGCTGTCCAGCGACAGGGAGTTGACCAGGATGTCCTGCCGCACCAGCAGGTCAGGGGCGTCGGGGCAGTTGGGGTCGCCCTGGGGCAGGCAGGAGCCGTCGTCGACGGTAGCCAGCGGGTTGTAATTGCAGGACGCCGGGTCGGTGCAGCCGGTCACCGGCCCATCGTAGATGATCTCCCAGCGCACGCTGTCGGGGCAGGCATCCTGGTTGTCGCCGATGCGGATGAGATAGGGCGTGCCGGCATCCAGGAAGGCGGAAACCACCGCCTGGGGGGCACAGTCGCTCTCGTCGTCATTGAAAAAGATGGTGCCGGTATTGTCCTCGGCAACGAAGATGCCCTCGCAGGTGTCGTAAATCCAGATTTTGGTGTCGCAGTCGTTCAGGCCGCAGGTGCTGATAGAATAGGCGCCCACGCTGTCGGGGGTGAAGACGTACCAGGTGTCGTCGTAGGCGGCCACGTACTGGCCCGCATCGACGGGGATGGCCATATCGCAGGACTGGCCCGGGCCGCAGTTGAACTCTATGGTGTAGCCGGAGCCGAAGTTGCCGTCGGAGAAGAGCGTGTCGCCCTCGAGGATGATCCGGGCGTAGCCCGGGAAGAAGATGCCGTCTCCGTAGGAATCCAGGATGGACACCGTGATGCAGGTACTGTCGGGGATGCACATTTCTTCGACATACAACCGGTTGCTGGAGTAGGTGCCGCCGCCGGCGATGCCGTAGATGTTGCCGTCGCTGTCGACGACCGACCAACTGGTCTCGTTGGCGAACTGGTCGGTGAGGATCTCTATAGTCAGAGACAGGAAGCTGGTATCCGGGCAGGGCGCCTGGGCGCCGAGCGAAAGGCGGATCGAAGAAAAGAGCAGGGACAGGATTACAATTTGTTTCATCATGGAATTTTTTGCCGGATAAAATTACGGTTTTTACTTCGGTTCTTCGCCGATTGGCGTACTTTTAGGAAAACGAATGACAAAAATGCAGCCGGGCAAAGGTCGGCAAGTTTTCAAGAGGGGTGCTGACGGAAAACTTGCCGAGCTTTGCCCGGCTTTGTGCGCTCGGCTATACCAGCCACATTTTTTTGCCATATAGGCCAGATCAGGCCACAGAGGTTGCGCGGGTGCGATGCTAAATTGTGCCCCTTCCGGTGTTGGAGGATATATGCCCGTCCAGTCGGCCGGGTAAATATTAGGTTTTGGGCGCTAGGCGCCTGTTGATTGCCCGATCAGGCCTGGGTTGCCCCCCTAAAACCTATAACCTAAGACCTGAAACCGGGCAAGGGTACAAAAAGGAATCGCGCCCGGTTGCGCTGCCTATGTGCTCTATGCGGCTAAACCAAAGACCTAAATAGATACAAATTTTCTGTATTTTTTATCTCAAAGCCAAACACCATGCCTAAACTCGCTCTTTTGATTCTTTGCCTCATCCCGGCTGCGCTCTTTGCCCAGTCTCCCTATTCCCGCGCCACCATCCGCCTCAATGGCCATACGCCGGCAGAACTGGCGGCGGCGGGCATAGACATCACCCACGGCATCTGGGACGGGGCGCAGGCTTTTACCTCTGAATTTTCTCATCAAGAGCTCGAAGCAATGCGCCGGGCGGGCTTTTCCGCCGACATCCTCGTCGCCGACGTGCAGGCCCGCTACCGGGAGCAAAACGCCCGGCTGGCACAGCAGGTGGAGTTGCGTGCCGGCGGAGACAGCTGCGACGCCCGGGTGACGAAGCAATATCCCTTCGCCACGCCCGACCATTTCGTGCTGGGTTCTATGGGCGGGTTTTATACATACGAAGAAATGCTCGATCAGCTCGACGCTATGGCGGAGGAATACCCCCACCTGGTCTCCGCCCGCCAGCCCGTCGGAGACATCCTGACCCATGAGGGGCGCCCCGTCTACTGGATGCGCCTGTCGGACAACCCCGACGAGGACGAGGACGAGCCGGAGCTGCTGTTCACCGCCCTGCACCACGCCCGGGAGCCAAACAGCCTCAGCCAGCTTATCTTTTTTATGTGGTACGTGCTGGAAAACTACGAAAAGGATGCCGAAATCCGAGCCCTGGTGGACAACACGGAGCTGTACCTGATGCCCTGCCTCAACCCGGACGGCTACATTTACAATCAAACCACCGACCCGGACGGCGGCGGCTTCTGGCGCAAAAACCGGCGGGACAATGGCAACGGAGGCTACGGCGTGGACCTCAACCGCAATTACGGGTACGAATGGGCTACGGGCATCGGCTCCAGCACCGATCCGTTTTCCGACATTTATCACGGCCCGGCCGCCTTCTCCGAGCCGGAAACCCAGGCCGTGCGGCAGCTGTGCCTGGAGCATGATTTTCAAATTACCCTGAATTACCACACCGCCGGCAACCTGCTGATCTACCCCTGGACCCACTCCGGCCTGCCGACGCCCGACGAATACCTCTTCGGGCCGCTCGCCCAGGAGATGTCCTACCAGAATTTTTTCCGCACGGGCACGATTACCGAGACCCTGGGCTACCTCGCCAACGGCAGCTCCGACGACTGGATGTACGGCGAACAAACCGAAAAGGGCAGGATTTTCGCCATGACGCCCGAAGTGGGCACCTCCTTCTGGCCCACCATCGACCAGATCGAAACCAACTGCCTGGCCACCATGCACATGAACCTGACCGCCCTGCGGGCCGTGCACAACTACGCGCTGCTGGGATACCCGCAGGTAAAGCACGTCACCAGCCGGGAACAGGATTTCAAATATACAATCCGCCGCGTCGGTCTGGTGGATGGGGTTTTAATCCTGAACCTGTCGGCGCTTTCCTCCAATGTTGAAAGTACAGGAAATCCACTGGCTTACCAGCTTGAACACTGGGAATCCATAACCGGCAGCTTCCCGGTTGTTTTGAGCGACGACATTGCCGACGGCGATGAAGTGACCCTCCTGCTGGAGCTGGACAACGGCGCCTGGATACGCCGTGACACCCTGCGCTGGATTTACTTTGATGGGGAATCCGGCTTCCTGGACGAGCTCGGCAGCGCCGACAACTGGCAGCAGGAAGAAACCGGCTGGGGACTCACGACCGAAGAATTCTTCTCGCCGCCGTCCTCCTTTACCGATTCCCCCGGCGGCGATTATGGGTTCGTCTCCGAAAATTACCTGACGCTGAACCGCCGCATCCACATCCCGGACCCGGAGAAAGCCACGTTGTCCTTCAAAGCCCAGTGGGACCTCTCCCGGACGGCGCCCGATTTTGCCCAGGTGCTGCTCTCCGTCAACGGCGGCGATTTCTTTCCGCTCTGCGGCAAATACACCCGGCGGCTCTACTACACCGGCGCCGACTGGGCGCCGGCCTACCTGAACCGCTTCTGGCCGTGGGTGGAGGAGGAGATCAGCCTGGCGCCCTATGTGGAGGCGGGCGACAGCATCGCCGTACAGTTTGCCATGATCTCCGCCGGCGGCACGGCCGACGGCTTCTACTTCGACGACCTGGCCCTGAACCTGGGCGAAACGGCCATTTCCGGCCCGCTCGCCCTGGCACCGAAGGATTTTACGGCCATCACCGCCTATCCCAACCCCGCCCGCGGACAGGTTGCCGTAGAAGTGCGCTTCGCCGAACAGGCCGGCCCGGCGCCTCAGCTGGAGGCCTACAACAGCCTGGGCCAGCGGGTGGCCGCCCTGCCCCTGCGCAGCACTGCCGGCAAGGGCCGTACCCGCGCCACGCTGGACACGAAGGGCTGGCAGCCCGGGCTGTACTACCTGAAAGTGAGGGGGCGGGGGCAACTGCTGGGGCTGCGGAGGCTGGTGGTGGATTGATGGGGCGGTCGGTGTTGTGGTGTTGTGGTGTTGTGGTGTTGTGGTGGTGTGGTGTTATGGTGGTGTGGTGTTGTGGTGTTATGGTGGTGTGGTGGTGTGGTGGTGTGGTGGTGTGGCGCTTCCATTTGTTGGGATAAATAAGGAAACATTACTTTTTTCATCATTAAAATGATCATCCATGAAAAACATGCTCCTATTACCCATTTGCCTGCTCCTGTTTTCACCCCTTTCCATTGGCCAGGTCACG